>JAQBHK010000081.1:0-26427 GCA_032127815.1 Desulfobacterales bacterium | reverse complement strand
CGTCTCGGAAAATATAAAACCGGGTTTCAGATAGCCGCCGCAATACCTCTTCTAATACATTATCAATATCTTACTATCGATTTTCATGCAATCGGGACCGTATTTTTATGGGCGGCTCTGGCATTGACCCTGTTATCCGGGGCCGACTATTTTATTAAGTTTCGAGGCCTCATGCAGGCTTAGTTTAGAACATTCAGTAAATGAATGCTTAGGCTGGTGAGAATAGCAGGTCAATAAAATATATTTGTTGACAAAACTGAAATAAATCTTTAAAAAAACTCTAACATTGGGCGGGAATAACTCAGTGGTAGAGTGCGACCTTGCCAAGGTCGAAGTCGCGGGTTCAAATCCCGTTTCCCGCTCCATTTTTTTTTGAGGCGGCATAGCCAAGTGGTAAGGCAGCGGTCTGCAAAACCGCTATTCATCAGTTCGAATCTGATTGCCGCCTCCATAAGAAAACATAAGGGCTTGCAAGGAATTAAAAACTTGTAAGCCCTTTCCTGTTTATTTTAAATCACTTTTAAATAGTTAACGACGACTGTTTTTATTGATACTAAATAAATAACTGTACCGATACGCTTAGATGACATAACCTTTCTCCATCTATCACACAACCAACACGAATTGACCTGGATTTCTCTTAATGTTTCTTCCCACAACTAAAAATGAACTGAATGCTCTTGGCTGGAAGTCTCCGGACGTCATCCTGGTAACAGGAGACACCTATGTGGATTCCCCGTTTATCGGCGTCGCGGTCATTGGAAAGGTACTGAGAGATGCCGGTTACACGGTAGCCATAATAGCGCAGCCCGATATCAACAGTGGAAAAGATATCGGCCGGCTGGGAGAGCCGAATCTTTTCTGGGGAATTACCTCGGGATGCATGGACTCCATGATATCCAATTATACTGTGACGAATAAATGGCGAAAGCGCGATGATCTGACCGGCGGCGGTCAAAATATCAGACGTCCGGATATGGCGGTTATCGCCTATGCCAATCTTGTTCGCCGATATTTCAAAAAGACAAAACCTATTGTTATCGGCGGGATTGAAGCGAGCCTTAGACGCATCTCCCATTATCATTACAGGTCCGACAGTATACGGCGGTCCATTCTTTTTGACGCCAAGGCCGATATTCTGGTCTATGGAATGGGGGAAAAAACGACTCTCGAACTGGCAGAAAACATCCGGCGCCGCCGACCGGTTACGGATGTCCGCGGAATCTGTTATATTGCCGCGGAAAAAAAAGAAGGTTACATAGAACTCCCATCCCATGCGGATGTTGCGCTGGACAGCGCCAAGTTCACTGAAATGTTTAAGATTTTTTATAAAAACAATGACCCCATAACCGCAAAAGGTCTTTGCCAGAAACAGGACAGCCGGTATCTGATCCAGAATCCTCCTCAGTTTCCGCCAACGAGCGAGGAACTGGACCATATTCATGATCTGGACTATGAACGTGACGTCCATCCGTATTATGCAGCTTGGGGGCCGGTGCGGGCACTTGAAACCATTCGTTTTGCAATCACGACTCACAGAGGATGTTATGGCGACTGTAACTTCTGCGCCATATCCGTACATCAGGGGCAAAGGGTTGTGGATCGGAGCGAAGCGTCCATTCTGAAGGAAGCGTCGATTTTAACCAACCATCCTGAATTTAAAGGATACATTCACGATGTCGGAGGCCCCACCGCCAATATGTACGGTATCGAATGCGAGCGAAAAAAAACCAAAGGCACATGCCGCAACAAGCGCTGCCTGACTCCGGTCGTCTGCAATAAGCTGGAAATCAGCCATCTTGCCCAGATTGTTCTGCTGAAAAAACTCAGGCAGATGCCGAAGGTTAAAAAGGTTTTCATCGCTTCCGGAATACGCCATGATCTGGTGCTAAAAGATCAAAAATACGGCCTTTTATATCTTGAAGAGATTATCCGGCATCATATTTCCGGACAACTGAAAGTCGCACCCGAGCATTCCGAAGATCATATCCTTGCGCTCATGGGAAAACCCTCCCTTGAGAGCTTTATGGAATTCTTCCGCTGTTTTGAAAAGATCAATTGCAGGATGGGGAAAAAACAGTTTTTAACCTGTTATTTTATCGCTGCTTATCCGGGATGTACACTCCAAGACATGGAGCGCTTAAACCGCTTCAGCCGCAGGGTCCTCAGGTTCAAACCCCGGCAGATTCAGATTTTTACGCCCTCTCCGTCGACGCCGGCAACCCTGATGTACTATACGGGAAAAGCCTACGACAGCGGGAAACCGCTTTTTGTTGAGAAGGACAAACTGAACAAAGAAAAACAAAAAAACCTGATTCTTAAAGGACTTTCCGGGTGACGGGTCCGGAATATGTGAATTCAAGTTGCAAGTATCTGCTATAATTCCATATTGGTATTATCATTGCCCAAGAATAGCTGTGATATCCGTTCTGTCGAATCCATTTCCAACAAAAACAAAGCCATTTTTCGGTTAGACTTCCTACCTGCCGTAGCACTTTGATGTTATTCACCGGGCAATTTCTCCAGATGAATCGGTTTCCCGGCATTTATGCGTACGGCATTCCACTCTTCGCGGGTTCGGACCGCTTTCGCCCCCGGCATGCTGCTCAGGATTTCAAAGTAGTCCAATTTGAATTTATCTTTGAGTACGACAGCTTGCGGGTTGCCTTTAACCGCATACACCGTCTGCACGGACTGGTGATCAAAAGCACGCCATACCTGCTTGTCCTTTAAGAAGGTGTACTCATGTCCTTCGAGCGCTTTGATCACCGCCGTGGAATCAAAGGTGCCGGCTCTTTCGACCGCGGCCTTGTATTCGTAGAGAATGGTATAGGCCGAAGCGCTTGAAGTGCTCGGGTAGCGGCCGTAACGGGCGGCAAACGTTTCGACAAATTCGATGCCTTTGGGATAGTTGTATTTGTAAGGCACCTTCCATGTCCACGGAAGCGCACCGATGACACCCTCCATGACCTTGGGACCGCCGCCTTCGGCCATGCCAAGGGTGATGTTGGGCACTACAATTTGCATTCTCTTTTTTAATCCCATGGCAGTAGCGATTCGTACCGCAGTTGACATGTCTTTACCGAAAAGAACCAGTACCAGCACGTCCGGTTTGACCATCTTTGCAAAGCTGAGGGCTTTTTTAAAATGGGCTTCGGTTGCATCCGGAAACGGTGTCAACACACCTTTGTGTATGGATTTATCTTCGGTATTGCTGAACTTTCTCACCGAAGTTTCCGTTGTCCAGCCCCAGGTATAATCCGCTGTGATATAAAGATATCTCTTTCCCGAAAAGTTTTCTTTCAAATACGAGGCAATCGCTTTGGCGCCCATCCAGGCATTGTAACATTCCCGAAAGGTATGCCTGCGACCCTCTATGCCGGTCGTGGCTGTGGAATAGGTGAGGGTCCCGAAAAATATAATCCCTTTTTCTTGGCACACCTTTGCAGCCGCAACGGCAACACTGCTGGCAGAGCCGCCGAAAACCATGCCGACGCCTTCTTTTTCGATCAGGTCGGTGACGTTTTGAGTCGTCACATCGGCTCTAGACATGGAGTCGCGCCAGACGATCTCTATCGTGCGGCCCAGAATACCTCCGGCTGCATTAATCTCTTCAACGGCCAGGTCTGCCGCCCGCACCTGATCCAGGCCTTGCACCGAGTAGGGGCCTGTTTTGGGGTAGTTCAGGCCGATTTTTAAGGTTTTTGCATCGGCCGGCGGCGCCGACCAAAAGCCGGCTAGAAACAAAACTAAGAGCAGCAACCTAAAACCGATGCTCCGCTTGGGGGTATAATTAAATTTGAACATTATTTTCTTCCTTTTACATTGAAATCGGCAATGGCGGTGCCATGTGCCTTGACTGTGACGATACCTTCGAAAAACCGCTGTCTGATCGGGTTGTTTTTTCGATTGGCTGCCGTTTTTTGCGGTAGATCTTTACCTGCTCGACCACATCCTCGAAGGCATCATTAAATTTTGAAAAGCGGACACTCTCTTTGGTGCCGAGGCAAAGAAATCCGCCGGTGTTTAAACTGTCATAAAACAGACCGATTACCCGGTTTTGCAGCTTCCTGTTAAAATATATCAGTACGTTGCGACAAACAATCAGGTTCATTTCACCAAACTCGCCATCGATAGCCAGGTTGTGATTGGCAAATACAATATTCTGTTTCAAGGATCGATCCATGGCCGCAAAGGTGTAGTCGGCGGTGTAATAATCTGCAAAGGATTTGATTCCTCCCGCTTTCTGGTAATTAATGGTATAGTCTCGAATGCGTTCGACCGGAAATATCCCCTCTTTGGCCTTTTTAAGAACCTTCTCGTTGAAATCGGTGGCATAGATTTGAGACTTGTTATAGAGGCCTTCTTCCTTCAATACGATGGCCATGGAATACACCTCTTCACCGGTTGAGCAGCCGGCATGCCAGATTTTAAGGAACGGATACGTTCTTAAAAACGGGACGACCTCAGTTCTAAGGGCTTGATAAAAGGATGCATCGCGAAACATTTCGGTTGTATTGATTGAAAAATCGAGCAGCATGTTTTCAAAAAACGAAACATCTACAAGCAGCCTATGCTGCATTTCAGAAATACGGTTCATTCCCTCCATCGAAAGCCGGTGCAAGATGCGGCGCTTCAACGATGCCGTGGCGTAATCTCTGAAATCATATCCATATTTAAGATATATGGCTTCAAGCAGAAGCTTTATTTCTATGGTTTCGTTTTCGGTTGAAGACATATTTTGCCTGTTTGCTATGGCCGTCGGAGGTGCCACGTTTCACGTTAGTTGAGCAGGTTGTCATAGTTTTCCGGAGATGCGTTGCCCGAATCGGCCGGCAGTTCTTTCTCGGCGTCGCCGCATGATGATTTTGCCGCTGAAATCCACTTTTCCAGCTTGTCGGAAATTTCCTGCGGGTTAATCGGTTTGGATATATAGTCATTCATTCCTGCTGCCAGACAGCGATCCTGATCGCTCTGCATTGCGTTGGCGGTAACGGCGATGATCGGTATCTGGGGGCGCAAGGCCTTGTTTCCGGGATCGCGGATGGCTCTGGTGGCTTCAATGCCGTCCATCTGGGGCATTTGCATATCCATCAGGACAAGGTCGTACGGTTCCGCTCTCAGGGCCTGCACCGCCTCTTTACCGTTGGCAACCACATCGGCCCGGTAGCCCAGATTTTTGAGAAGGTGCAGGATGAGCTTCTGGTTAATAAGATTGTCTTCGGCTACCAGGATGTGCGCTTTGTGTTTGGCTTCGGCGATCGTATGGCGCGTAACCAGCGTCGGCCGGGCTCTGTTTTCATTGCTGATGGGCGCTTTTCCCAGCACGGTGGCCAGACAGTCGAAAAGCTGCGAATGCTTGATCGGCTTGGGCAGATAGGCGCTGAAACCGATTTGCTTTGCCCGGGCGGCATCACCACGACTGCCTCCGGAGCTGAGCATGACCAGGGGCGTATTTTTAAGAACCGGATCGTCCTTGATCGTGCGGCCGACGGCTTCACCGTCCATCTCCGGCATCATGTAATCGGTGACCACCAGATCAAATGGGGTGCCGTTTTCATAAGATAAGCGCAGCAAAGATATCCCTTCGCAAGGATCCAGCGTCGCTTGATACTCACAGCCCCATGACTTGAGGATGGCGCCTAACACTTTAAGATTGGTGGCATTGTCATCAATCACCAGAATCCGCCTGTTGCTGATATCGACGGGCAGAACAATGGGTTCATCGGCGATTGTTTTCTGTTTTTCGAAAAGGGCGGTGAACCAAAACGTAGAGCCTTCATTTTCTTTGCTTTCAACACCGATTTCACCTTCCATCATCGCTACGATCTGCTTTGAAATGGCCAGCCCGAGACCGGTGCCGCCATACTTGCGGGTGGTGGAGGCGTCGACCTGGGAGAAAGACTTGAACAGCAGGAGCAGGCTATCTTCGGGAATGCCGATGCCGGTATCCGTGACCTCAAACCGGAGCGTCACGTGACTGTCGGTTATCTTTTCCTGCTGCACACAGATAACGATCTCGCCTGTGTTCGTAAACTTGATTGCATTGCCCACCAGGTTTATTAAGATTTGTCGCAGTCGTCCGGGATCTCCCCGCAGCCGGGCATGTACCCCGGGGTGGAACATGTTAATTAATTCCAAACCTTTTTCATGGACTTTGGGGGCCAGGATGTCGGATATGCTTTCAACGCAGGTGCGCAGGTCAAAATCGATGGTCTCCATATCCAATTTGCCGGCTTCCATTTTGGAATAATCCAAGATATCATTCAGCAGCCTGAGCAGCGCTTCGCTGCTGGTTTGCACCGTCTCGGCATAGTCTCGCTGTTCGGAGGTCAACTCGGTTTCAAGCAGAAGACCGTTCATGCCGATGACCGCATTCATGGGAGTGCGGATTTCGTGGCTCATGTTGGACAGAAATTCGCTCTTGGCTCGATTGGCCAGTTCGGCCTGAGCGGCCAGTTCGTTCGCCTCAGCAACGGCATTTTTAAGATCCAGGGCCTGTTTTTCCAGCAGTTTTTTCTGATGATCGAGCTCCAGAAAGATCTTCACTTTATTTTTAAGAATATCAGGATCGAGTGGTTTAAACAGATAATCGACGGCACCGCTTTCATAGCCCTTAAACACATGCTTTTTATCTTTGCTAATGGCGGTTACGAAAATTATCGGTATATGTTGCGACCGTTTGGTCCCTCGCAATAGTGCAGCGGCTTCAAAGCCGTCCATATCCGGCATCTGCACATCCATGAGGATGAGCGCAAAATCGTACTCCAAAACCAGCTCCAAAGCCTGCATGGCGGAAAAGGCCTTGATCAGGCTCAGATCGTCACCTTCAAGCAGCGCTTCAAGGGCAACCAGGTTCTCCGGCCTGTCATCAACAAGCAGGATATTGGGTTTATAGGTAATTTCCATCAAAGTTGTTTCCTGAAAAGGTTTTTCATTGCGATAATGTGTGAATCGTTATTCATATTTCCAGCGGCTTTATCCGGTGTCTCCTTTCGCTGGGGGAAACTGATACATAAGATGTGTTTTTCTCATATATCCATACCCTTAAAAGGGACAGCAATTTTTCCGGATCAATCGGTTTGGCCATATAATCACTGGCACCGGCTTCGATGCATTTGTGACGGTCCCCTTTCATGGCCTTGGCCGTCAGGGCGATAATGGGGATGTCGACAAATTTTTGATTTTGCCGAATTCTTCGCATGGCTTCATATCCATCCATCTCCGGCATCATAATATCCATTATAACCAGGTCGATATCCGGGTTTTGGTCCAGTCGATCCAGGCTCTCCTTGCCGTTCTTGGCGACAACGATGCGCATCCCTTTTTCCTCGAGTACGTTGGTGAGCGCAAAGACATTACGCATATCGTCGTCGACCACCATAACTTTTTTATCACTGAAGAGCTGATCTTTGTCATGGATCATTTTCATAATCTTGCGTTTGTTTTCGGGCATGCGGCTTTCAACGCTGTGCAGAAAGAGGCTGGTTTCATCGAGCAGCCGTTCCGACGATTTTTTAACCCCCTTAATAACGATGCTCTGGGCATAATTCATCAAGGTGGCTTCATCTTCTTTTGACAGATCTCTGCCGGTGTAAATAATTATGGGAATGTATCCGATGGACTTGTCGTTTTTGATCTTTTCCAGCAACTCGAACCCATTGGTGTCCGGCAGGCCCAGATCGAGAATCATACAGTCGAAGGATTCCGACCTGAGCAGGTCGTAAGCTTTTTGACCGCTTCCAACTGCACGGATATCAATATCATCGGCGTCGATGAATTCCGTTATAGCCAGGCGCTGCTGCTCATCATCTTCCACGATGAGCAATTTTTTGACCTGTTTTAAAATCATCTCCTCGATTTTTTTCAACGCGCCGTCAATCAATTCCATGCTTACCGGCTTGACCAGATAGCCGATGGCCCCCTTTTTCATGGCATCGGAGGTCTCATCGGAGGCCGAGATGAAATGAACCGGGATATGGCGGGTGCTTAGATTATCTTTAAGCCGCTCCATCACCTCCCAACCGTTTATCCCCGGCAGGCCCACATCTAAAATGATGGCACTGGGCTGGTAATGGTCCGCAAAATGAAGTCCGGTCTCCCCATTTTCTGCGACCAGACATTTGAACTCCTTCTGACGGATCAGGTCAAATAGGATTTTGGCGAATTTGGGATCATCTTCAATGATCAAAATCGAGCGGTCGTCAGGCGTGATATTGCGGCGGTCATCCCGGATGGCCTCCAGACCGGATGGTTTGTATGCGCACACCGGTGCCCGGAGTCCTTGCATGCTTTTTGTATCTGCAAGCGGAAACGGCTCGGCTTCTTCTTCTCCTTCTGCACGCACATCTGAATTTGTTAATTGTTCCGGTATGATCAGTGTAAAGGTGCTGCCTTTGCCGAGTTCGCTTTGCAGGCATATTTCACCGCCGAGTATCTTAGCCAGCTCTCTGGATATGGAAAGCCCCAGCCCGGTTCCTCCAAATTTGCGGCTGGTGGTTCCATCCTCCTGCTGGAAGGCTTCAAAGATCAGTTTTTGTTTATCTGCGGCAATGCCCTTGCCGGTATCGGCTATGTCAAAGGCAATCACCTTGTTGAAAACCGAGGGGTTCGATGTCGAATCGGTTTTAGGTTCCGGACGGTATATCTTGAAGTCAATGCCGCCGCTGGCGGTAAATTTCAGGGCGTTGGACAGAAGGTTTTTTAAAATCTGCTCTATTCGCTGCTGATCCGAGTGGACAAATTCGGGCAGTTCATCCGCCAGATGGATATTCAGGCTCAACCCTTTTTCAACGGCCATATGTTTAAAATTTCTTTCAATGTTTCCGGTAAGGTCACGCAGGGGAATATTTTCCAGATGAAGCTCCATTTTACCCGATTCGACCTTGGAAAGATCCAGAACTTCGTTGATCAAATTGAGAGGATCCGTGCCGGCAGAATGGATGTTGGCGGAATATTCAACCTCTTTGGCCGATAGATTGTCGTTTTTATTTTGAGACAACAGCTTGGAGAGAATCAGCAGGCTGTTTAAGGGTGTTCTGAGTTCGTGGGACATATTGGCCAGAAACTCGGATTTGTATTTGCTGGTCATTTCAACATCTTTAGCCTTTTCTTCAATAACATTCTGAGCCTTTTTAAGTTCGGTATTTTTGAGCTCTATATTTTGCTTTTGTTTTTCAAGGGCCTGACCTTTTTCCTCAAGCTCTTCATTGGTCTGGCGCAACTCTTCCTGCTGGACCTGAAGTCTTTCTTCTGATTTTTTTAGCAGGCGGGCCTGTTCTTCAAGTTCCTCATTGGATGCTTTTAGTTCTTCCTGCTGTTTCTGCATCTCCTCGGCCTGGTTTTGCGTCTTTACCAGCAATTCCTCCATTTGTGTGCGCGATTGGGTCGAGTTGACGGCGACGGCAATGGTGGCGGTAATGGTATTGAGAAAGCTGATTTGATTATCTGTAAACTCATTGAACGATCCGAGCTCGATAACCCCTTTGGTCTTATCCTCAAATAGAAACGGCATCACCAGTATACAGGTTGGAGCTGCTTCGCCCAGCCCGGAGGTGATGCTGATATAATCATCCGGGGTGTTGGATACGGTAATAGATTTTTTTTCAAGTGCAGCTTGGCCGATCAGGCCCTCCCCGAATTTATAGACATTCGAGAGATTCTTGCGCTTGGAGTAGGCATACGATCCCAACAGATTTAGGCTGTTTTCTTCTTCGGCCAAATAAATTGCGCCGATCTGGGCATCCAGGTAGTTGGCCAGAAAGGTAATAATGATTTGAGCCAGGCCGGTAATATTTTGTTCACCGCGCATTTTGTCATTCAATTCCGCCTGGCCGGTTTTGAGCCAGCTCTGAACTTCCTGCTCATGGGTGACGTCTCTTAAGGTTGTCGTCATTCGAACGATGGAATTTCCGAGCAGATCGTTGTTGCCTTTAGCGGTAATCGTGCGGTTATAGTCGCCGACAGCGACACCCTCACAAACCGAAACGACTTCCTGTAGATATTCAACCAAGCGGTTGAAAGATATGGCGGCTTCGGCAAACTCATCATTGCCTTCGATATCGAGCTGAGTGGCAATATCCCCCTGGCTCATATATTCAAATACCTTAAGAAACTGATTGAATTTTCTGCGAATATCCGAAACAAAAAAACCGGCGATCAGGATAATCAGCAGGACGCCCGTCCCGCCGATACCGACGGAGGTGAAGAGAATTTTTTGAACGGCGGCCATAATGTCGTGTTCGGGAACGAACGTGGTTAAAACTAATTTAGACTTGCTTATGGCCTGAGAACTGCTGTCGGGCATTGGATCCGGGCCTTGTACAACTGAAAGGGCCGCAAATTCAACGTTTTCTTTGCCGCCGAATTTCTGAACTTCTCCGCCGATTGACTCCATCAGCCACGTTTTCAGCTCTTTACCCATCTTCAACGGCTGATCGATCCGATCGATGTCCGAATGGCTAAAAGTAATCCCAGACACCGGATCCAGGATCGCCACCCTGGCGTTGGCGAATCCATTGGCGATATTATCGGACAGAAGATTAATTACTCTTTCCTGCAGTTTGGACCAATCCAGGTAGGCCAGAAAGAGTCCGGCCGGCTGGCCGGCCGAGTCTTTGGCTTTGAAGCTGAACACATAAGTATATTCGGAAGGCTGGCCGATATGTTTCATAAAATCGCTTTTCGCAAAGAAAGCAAAATGGGCGGCTTTTTTCATCAACGTCGGCGTTTCATTGACGAATCGACCCACTAAGGTTTCGGCGCTGCGACTTTCGGTTCGTTCTCTGTCTATTGCCGCTAAAACCTTGCCGGTCTTATCGGTCAGCATCAGCAGGCAGAAACCGCGCTGGCTTTTGAGCATGGCTTTAAATTCGCTTTGCAGTTCGTGCATGGTTTGAAATTCAATTGCCATTCCAAATACGTCATCTTGGGTCCAGTTAAAAAACACACCTTCCTGTGCCTTGATAAATCCATTGATCGATTTGGCACCCTGGTGGTTGATAAAATCCATGAGCCGCTCGCTGTGCTCCAAAGTTTCGTTGCGGGCGGAGTAGTAGGTGATCGAGGTAATCGCCAGCATCGGTATGAGGGACAACAGCATGCCGAACAAAATCTTGAAACGGAGACTACTTGATGTAAATGTTCTGAAAAATTTCATTCAAGCCCTCATTGTTAATCGGCTTTATTGAAAAACCGGTCAATTTTATTTTGCTTTTTTGCGGACAGATAAACAGGAAGGACTTTTTCTGATAATGCATTCATGCCGCAATCTTAGCACCAACTTTTATGTTGGTAATACCTGTTGTAGATAAGATTTGAAAAGTTAAGGAAACTTTGAATCTTATTGTTTATCTTCGGTAGATTGGGGGGAAACTTTAGAGCTATTTTACAGTGTTCTCCAAACACCCCGTCCGGCAGCTTGCTGCAGGGAATCTTGAAGCGGTGATATAAAACAAAGAGCACGCGCATTGCTGTTGACGGCTATCTATTTTTAGGATATGAAATCAATTTGTTATCGGGTTACAGGCCATCCGGCCCGAGGGCCGGATGGCCTGCAGTTATTCTCACAATATCATATCAATGAAAGGTCGAATCATGATCCGAATCAACGAGAACTATCTCAAGCTTCAATCTTCTTATCTGTTTGTCGAGATCGCCAATCGCGTCTCTGTTTATCAGCAGGAGAACCCGGAGGCCGATATTATCCGGTTGGGAATCGGTGATGTAACGCGGGCGCTGCCGCCGGCCTGCATACAGGCCTTTTCCCAGGGTGTCAAAGAGATGGCCGTGGATGCCACCTTCCGGGGATACGGCCCTGAGCAGGGATATGGCTTTTTAAGGGACAAGATCGCTGCCAATGACTATCAGGTCAGGGGAGCGGACGTCAATTCCGATGAAATTTTTGTCAGCGACGGCTCCAAATGTGATTCGGCCAATATTCAGGAGCTGTTTGCCGGGGACATTCGTTTGGCGATCCCCGATCCGGTATATCCGGTGTATCTCGACACCAATGTTATGGCCGGTCGCACCGGAGAATTTGCCGACGGTCGCTACGACAACATTCTGTATATGGACAGCCTGCCTGAGAACGGATTTGTTCCGAACCTGCCCGCGCAACCGGTGGATCTGATTTATCTGTGTTTTCCCAACAACCCCACCGGTGCCTCCATTTCCAGAGAGACCTTGAAGCTGTGGGTGGATTACGCCCGCGAAAACAAAGCCCTGATCCTTTATGATGCCGCTTATGAAGCCTTCATTCGTGATCGGAGCCTTCCTCGTTCTATTTTTGAAATTGAAGGTGCGCGTGAGGTGGCCGTCGAGTTCAGAAGTTTTTCCAAAACCGCCGGTTTTACCGGCACCCGCTGCGCCTTTACCGTAGTTCCCAAAACCTGCATGGCCTATGACGGTAATGGTCGGAAACATTCGTTGCATGCCTTGTGGAACCGCCGGCATTCCACCAAATTCAATGGCGTCTCTTATCCGGTTCAGAAGGCGGCCGAGGCGGTTTACAGCCCAGAGGGCCAAGCCCAGGTTCAGGAACTTGTTGACTATTATTTGAACAATGCGGCCCTGATTCGCAAAGAGATGGCAGCGCTTGGTTTTGAGTTTGCAGGTGGTGAAAATTCACCTTATATCTGGGTGAACTGCAGACGCGATGCCTGGGAATTTTTTGATTTATTGCTGAAAAAAGCGGGCGTGGTTACAACTCCCGGGCCCGGCTTCGGCAAGTGCGGTGAGGGTTTTATCCGTATCAGCGCCTTCAACAGCTATGCAAATGTCGAAAAAGCCATGACGCGGATCAGAGAAGCTCTGGCTGAGCAGCATCCGGCACAACAATAATCATACCACAAAGTGTCATTTATGCTTGACACTCTTCGACTGTAGTGCTACGCTGTCGTATACACTCCTTTTTGGATTTTGCCATCCTCCAAAAAGGCCTCCTCCAAAAAATGCCCTTGGGCTTCACCCCTCCCGAGGGCATTTTTATTTGGGTGCAGTTACTCTCATCTTCCGGGAAATGAAAAATGTTTTGGACAGGATAACAGGATTTGAGTTTGTTGATTAACAGGAAAAAATAATCTTGTTTATCCTGTCTAAGAAATTCAATGGTTTTACGAGTTCATCATTTCTTGTTTCAAAAATTTGATAAATGCTTTACACAATGGAGACGCGCTGCGATGTTGATGTCTGGTCAGATAAAAACTGCGTTTAAGATTTAGACCCTGTATTGGCAAAGCCTTTAGAGTTCCTGCCTGCAGTTCCTCGGCCACGGCAATCGTGGAAAGGATCGAAACTCCCACTTTACATTTGATTCCCTGAATGATAGCCGCCGTGCTCCCCATTTCTGCGATAATGTTAAGCTCCCGGCAGCTGTAGCCCTTCTCCATCAGGCTGAGTGTTATGGATCGTAAGGTTCCGGAGCCCTGTTCCCGTATGATAAAAGGTTCTTTGAACAACATTTGCAGACTGAGCTGCTTTTTATCAGCTAACTTGTGACCGGCAGGCACAATCATCCGCATTTCGTCGTTTAACAGTATTTCCTGAACAATTCTTTTATCGGAAGATGCGGCTCCCACAATACTTAATTCCAATACGCCGGCAATCGTCTCTTCCAGTATTTTTTCGGTATCCCCGATTATCAAGGCAATTTTGACTTCCGGATGTTTATTAGTAAATACACCAACGAGTCGTGGTAGAATATAGCCGCCCGGAATGGTGCTGCCGCCTATCACCAGGCGTCCTTTGATTTTTCCTTGGAATTCGGCCATTGCAGTTTCGGTTTCATCTCGCAAAGCGATTACTCTGCGGGCGTAGTCGTAGAGGAGTTCTCCGGCTTTGGTGGGAACGGCCTCTTTGCCGAGACGATCTATAAGTTGACAGCCAAAATGGGTTTCCAGATCTTTGATGTGGCTGCTAATGGTGGGCTGGGACAGATGAACGGCTTTGCCGGCCCTTGAAAAACCTTTCAATTCAACAACTTTGCAGAAGATATTGAGTTGCCACAAATCCATATTTTAACCTCCATCTCGGTTTTGTTTATGCTCAATTAGGATATCAGTTATTGCAGAGGGTTTCAAATTAATTGATCAATTAAACCTTCAGCTAAGCTGAAGGTCCCGGCTTTGCTATGCAGGTATGTGAGTTTATATTCACCGCCCGCTTCGCTCGAGGCGCAGAGAATAATAATTTTCCATTGCCGTTGAGAGGACGGCAATGGAAAAGCACTCAGCAGCATACGCTGCGGAAACGACAAAAGGCATCAATTTATTTCCCGAAGGATTGAGTCATTTTGCTTTTCGGCGTCTCAGCGAAAAGCAAAAATAACAAAAAACTCTGCGCACTCTGCGGCTCTGCGGTGAATAAATTTTATAAAGACCCTTTTAGGGTCACCATCATGCCACCCTTTTTAGGGGTGGTTATTGACTCAGCCGCATGTAAAATTGTCTTGACAACTTAACCAATTTAGGGCAATCTAAAGCCTAGGTTGAGCGGTTCAACGTTCAAGCTCGCCCTGGCGCGACGACCGCTATCAAGGAGATCAACCCTCTGCTATTAAAATATATGCCTTGGATCCAAACTTCTTGAAATCAGGTCTGGGCCAGGGGTTCCGGGTTGATGAGTCCTAACGGGCTCAATTTTAGGGAATTACGCCTCAACAGAAGCGGCAAGCAATTCTCACCCAATGGGTGCGAGAGACCAATCCTGACATAGAGTTGTAACGTTAAGTAATGTCATGATGTTATAACCTTTGAACCTAGAACCCTGAACCTATAACCGATCAGTTTAGGTGTAAACAAAACGGGAAGAATGAAGGAGCCTGTATGCTCAACCCCGAGTCACCGATTCCGTTGTATCGCCAACTGGCTGATGTTCTCCTGGCTCAAGTGCGGTCCGGAGAATATCCTCCCGGCGCAAGAATACCGTCTGAAAACAGCCTGGCATCGAGGTATGGCATCGGTCGGCCCACTGCCCGGCAGGCCACGGAAATTCTGGTTCGCAAAAGCATTCTGGTTCGCAGGCGGGGTTCAGGCACCTTTGTTGGCCGACAACAAAAAGAGGTCGATCTTTTTTCCCTGGCAGGAACGATGTCTTCTTTTCAAAAAGAAGGGCTTGCGGTTACCAGGCGTATTTTGCAAAAGACCCGCTTGAAGACAATTGCAAACCATGGCGAAAATCCCTTTGCAGGCCAAAAGGCATATGTTTTTTCCAGGCTCATTCTGGTGGAGAAGGCACCGGTCCTGATCGAAGATATCTATCTGCATGCGGCACTTTTTGCAGGTATTGACCGCTTTGATCTTTCGGGACGGTCACTGTCGCAAATTGTCGCTGAACACTATTTTATGCGGCCCAGCGGCGGAAAGCAAAACTTTAAAATCGGTTATCTATCAGGGAAGAGGGTCTTGCAACTGGCCGTATCAATCCAAACCCCCATCCTTATCGTCAAACGGTTTTTGAATTTTGACCAAGCTCAAAACGCCATATACTCGGAACTTTTTTGTCGAACGGATCGTTTTGTTTTTTCTCAAAATATCGGAGGAGTAATCGATGCAGAATCGAGGCTACTATGATCAGTATGGAGGCGCTTTTCTTCCGGAGGTACTGATTGCAACTGTCGAAGAGCTGGTCGCAACGTTTGAAAAGGCCAAACAGGACCCGTCTTTTTGGAAAGAATATACGGATATTATGTCTGAGTATTCCTGCCGGCCGACGCCGGTTACCTTTGCGGAAAACCTTAGCCGTTATTTCGGAGGCGGGCGCATTTTTGTCAAGCGGGAAGACCTGAACCATACCGGGGCCCATAAGGCCAATAATGTCATGGGGCAAGGGCTATTGGTCAAGCGGATGGGTAAGACCCGCGTTATTGCCGAGACCGGAGCCGGCCAGCATGGGATGGCCACCGCCACCATGGCGGCCAAATTCGGATTAAAATGTACCATTTATATGGGAGAGGTCGATGTCCAGCGGCAGCGTCCCAATGTTTTTTGGATGGAACGGCTGGGCGCCGAGGTTGTACCGGTAAAGGAAGGAACTCGAATTTTAAAGGATGCAATCAATGAGGCCCTGCGCGACTGGGTAACCAATATGGATAATACCCATTATGTACTGGGAACGGCATGCGGCCCACACCCCTTTCCGGAAATGGTCTCTTATTTTCAATCCATTATCGGCCAAGAGGCGCGCCGGCAAATTCTGGAAAGAACAGCGAAGCTGCCGGACCGCGTTTATGCCTGTGTGGGCGGGGGCTCCAATGCCCTGGGTATATTTAAGGCTTTTTTGGATGATCCGGTGGAGCTTGTGGGGGTCGAGGCGGCCGGCAGGGGGCTTGAAAGCGGAGAGCATGCTGCTCGCCTGGCCTCCCCGGATGCTAGTGTGGGCGTGGCCCAGGGGTATAAAACATATTTTTTGCAAGACGACGACGGGCAGATGAAAGAGACCCACAGTGTCGCCGCCGGATTGGATTATGTGGGGGTCTCACCGATTTTGGCACAATTCAAGGAGAGCGGCCGTGTCCGCTTCGAGGCTGCAACCGATCAGGAGGTTGTCGCTGCGTTATCGCTTACGATTAAGAAAGAAGGACTGATCCCGGCGTTAGAGTCAGCGCATGCCTTTGCGCAGGCATTCAAGGAAGCTCCCAAGCTTTCCAAAACCGACATTATCCTGATCAATCAGTCCGGCAGAGGCGACAAAGACATCTTTACGGTTGCCGATGCGTTCAACGATCCTGCGTGGAAAGAATTTATCAAGAAAAAAGCGGAGGAATATCATGCTTGAGAAATATCTGAACAGCCGTCTCCAGGAAAAAGAGATCCTTTTAATGACCCATATCGTTCTGGGGTATCCGTCATTTGAAGATTCATTTAAGATCATCGAGGCCATGGTCGCTGCCGGTGTTGATCTAATGGAGCTGCAGATTCCTTTTTCCGAGCCGATTGCAGACGGCCCGGTGATCCTGCAAGCCAATCAAAAAGCCCTGGCAGATGGAGCAACCGTCCGAAAATGTTTCGATTTTTCCCGTAAGATTGCCCAAACCTTTGATATTCCGTTTTTGTTTATGACGTATTACAATATTTTATTTAAATACGGGGTTGAACGCTTTGCAGCCGCTATGGCCGCCGACGGTCTTAAGGGTGCCATTGTGCCGGATCTTCCGCCGGAAGAGGGCGGAGAGTATCTTGCGGCCATGCAAAAACATGATCTTGCTCCGATTTTTATTTTTTCTCCCACGACTCCGGATGAACGCATGCAGTATCTTTCATCCTTTGGGCAGGGTTTTATCTACTGTGTGGCCCGCAAAGGGGTTACCGGTGTCGATACGGACTTTTCCAAACAATTGGGAGAATATCTGGGGCGCTGCCGCCGGGCCACAAAGCTTCCCCTGGCACTCGGTTTTGGCGTCAAAGAAAAAGCGGATGTCGATTTTTTGAAAGGAAAAGCCGACATCGCCGTTATCGGATCAGCAACGATTCGACTGGTGGACAATGAGGGTGTTGGGGCGGTGGGTGCGTTTATTCGTAATTTAAGGTGAAGCCCGAATCCGGATAAGCCGGAAATGTAAAGCACGAAAACGGAATTATTCGGATGCTGAAATGGAACACTATTTAACCATTTAGAGCGTGGACTCTTTAAATTTGAATTCTCCACTGCTTGTCGGAACGCAGTGGAGATCTCGACCCTGCTGGGTTGGAGCTTAACGGAAATCCCGCCCGCGGGGCAGGCACGATTTTATTTATAGGGGAGGGCCTTGGTGTTAATTATGCCGGCCAGACTTTCCATCTCTCGATCCAATCTGCGGTCCTTGATGAATTTTTTGAAAGAAATTTGTCCCTTCATTACACCTTTTAGCGCTTTCACCGGGTTATCCGGAAGGGGTAGAACTGTTATAATCTCACCTTCCACCATCCAAAGCAGCTTAGATGATTTCCCCAGGTTGAATCGCCTCCGGATTTCAGCAGGGACAACTGTTTGACCTCTTTCGGTTATTTTTGTTTGCATTCAAATCCCTCCAATGAATTACATTTATCATATATTGCACACATTATTTTAGCATAGCAACCAAATTATGATAGTGCATTGCAACAATAAAGGAAAGAAAAAAAACCACCCGCAATAATTCACGGGTGGTTTTTTGAAAGGGGCGGATTGAATTGTAAGTTATGTGTTATCCGTTAACGGATAACTCCCAATAGAATGTTGACTCAATTGGGGTACAGTTATTTTTGCAATTTTCTGCGTCGGAATGCTCCCATTCCGATCAGGCCTGAACCCAGAAGCAGCATGGTGGCCGGTTCGGGGATGGGATTGACGGTGATGTCGAGCGAGCCGTAAAGATCTTCGTTATGGGTAATGAACGGAGAATTGCCATAGAACAAACCGTAGCTATCGAATGGATCAAAAGAATCGAGCAATCCCTTGACATATAGCGTGTCAGTACCTACGCCGAGCGCGGTAAATGAAAGCGAAGCGCGCATCACGTCCAGGCCTGCATTGCCGAAATCCATATACAGCCCGGCCACGTAGTTGGAATTGGGAAAACCTCCAACATCAAAATAATCCGCGGCAAGGCTATAGTCGTTACCGGCCTGATTTTATGCATTCTATGGGGGGTGATGTCCTGCGGGTATGCACTGCGCCTGCTTGGCAGCAAAGCGCCTGCTCCGGAAGATGTTCAAAAAACCGTTAAAATGCTGCTTCTGGGCCTGGTTGTTCTGGACGGTATTCTCGTTGCAGGGGCGTGCAATGTTTACTGGGCCCTTGCTGTATGGGCGCTGCTGGTCCCGGCGGTTGTCGTTTCCAGACGCTTTTATGTGACCTGAATCTAAGGAGCCTGATATGACAAACCATCTGTTTGTAATTAATGTAGCCGCACTTGCCCCTCAGTATCTTGACAATCTGGAAGAACTGCCGGCCTTTTCCAGGCTGATCAAAAACGGAAAACAGGCCCGGATGAAACCGGTGTTTCCCTGCCTGACCCTACCGTGTCAGGCTTCTCTGACCACCGGTACGTATCCCAATCGGCACGGTATCATTGCCAATGGCTTTTTTGACCGCGACCGGCTGGAGGTAAGCTTCTGGGATCAATACCGCTCCCTGCTGGAAGCCAGGCCTTTCTGGGAGAGACTCAAGGAAGCCAAGCCAAAGCTAAAAACAGCGGTGCTCTGCTGGCAAAACACACTTTACGGCACGGCCGACATTATCGTTACCCCCAAACCGATGCATACCGATGACGGGCTCATCCAATGGTGCTATTCCAAGCCGGTAGGCCTCTATGAAGATCTGGCCCGAAAACTCGGGACCTTTGATCTTATGCATTACTGGGGCCCAATGGCTTCACCGAAATCCTCCCAATGGATAATGAACGCGGCCATATCGATTTTAAAAACTCATCGGCCGAACCTGATGATGATCTATCTGCCTTTGCTCGATTATAACTCCCAGAGATTCGGGCCTGATGATCCAAGGTTGCTGGCGGATTTGAAAATAATTGATGAACTCATCGGACAATTTATAGATGAGCTTACGAACTTGGGTATCAAAGACGAATCCACAGTGGCGGTGTTGTCTGAATATTCCCTTTCCGAGGTTTGCGGGGCAATTGTGCCCAACTTACTGCTCCGGCGGGCCGGATTTCTGAATATCCGGGAAATTGGAGGGCGGGAGTACCTTGATATTGAAATGAGCCGGGCCTTTGCCATGGTGGACCATCAGATTGCCCATATTTATGTCGAAAATGGATATGAAAAAGAGGTTAAGGATCTGCTGGAAGGGATCGACGGAGTTGCCCAGGTGCTGGACAAAGAACAGCAAACAACGTATCAAGTAAACCACCGGCGCACCGGAGAATTGCTGGCGATAACGGCACCCGACCGATGGTTTGCCTATTACTGGTGGGACAATCCGGAGAAGGCACCTGATTTTGCACACAGCGTCGATATCCACCGCAAACCAGGATATGACGCACTTGAGCTGTTCTTCGATCCCGAAAAGAAGAACATCCCTACCGATACAACCCTTATCAGGGGTTCGCATGGTTCACCGGCCGCAGGCGGAGAGCGCATGGCTGTTTTCTTGATCAGTGGAAAAGGGGTGGGAGAGCTTGACATATCAGCGAATATTGATATGGTCGAAGTTGCTCCGATGCTCGAGCGACTGCTTCTATAGCAATTATCAAAACCCGCTACTTGTCGGCACTGTGCAAAGATCCCGCCATGCCGGGGTAGCGCGGAACGATTTCACCCATGAAAGCTACGGACAACGTGTGTTATGTCGATTCGAATGATAGCAAAAGAACTCTACCTGCTTGTGCAGGAGGTTGAAAAAATTGAAAAACAGATCGAAAATGCGCCTGCGGACAAGCACGCAGAATTATTAGATCAGCTTCGGAAAGCAAAAGCCGAGCGCAATCGAATGCGCAATATCCTTGAAGGCAAAAAAGGATAACCCAACCTGACCGGGAAAGCATACCGTACCAACAAACTATCGTCGTGGCGATAAATGCTATGTTGGTCAGGCACTGTAAAATCCTTTTATCCGGATGATACGGAATGCGTATCTCAGACGGCCATATCTCACCACCAGAGTTGGGCTGAGGTTGAAAAACCAATATCTCTATGGTTGCTCTCAAATAGCCTCGGTGATTGATGTTTGGTACTCTGCCTTCCATCTACCAAAAAAAGGAAGCCCACAATATTTGCGATTGCCTTAAGCAATCTTCAATGTTACTAATTCAATAGCGTCTGCCGGCACAGGCAAGCTTGAATTTTCGTTATTTTTATGAGGACCTATATATTCTGTTTTATCATATAGTATGCACTGATTGACCGGAGGAGTTATCAATGACCGAAACACCGACCTGTGAAGAATTGCAGCAAAAGATTAAGGAATTAGAGAAAGAAGTTTCAGAGCACGAGCAGACCGAGGAGTCGCTGCGGGAGAGTGAAAACCGCTACCGTATTATCTTCGAGCAGGCGGCAGACTCCATTGCGATAATCGATCCAGATACCGGAATGCTTGTGAATTTCAATGATAAAGCACACGAAGGCCTCGGTTATACCCACCAGAAATTCAAAGAAATCAAATTGTCCGAATTCGAGGTCCAAGAATCTGAAGCTGAGGTGATGAAACACTTGGCGAAAATTCTCAAGGAAGGCAGCGATACTTTTGAAACGCAACACAGGACAAAGAACGGCCAAATTCGGGATATCTCTGTATGCTGCAGGGTTATTTCGATTCAAGGAAAAGACTTAGTTCAAGTCATCTGGAGAGACATCACCGAGCGCAATAAGGACAAAGCGGCGCTGAAGAAAGCTAAAGACGAACTTGAGCAGCGAGTTCAGGAAAGAACCATAGAACTGGAAATCAAGACAAAGAGTCTTGAAGAGCTTAACACCGCCATGCAGGTTTTATTGGAAAAAAGAAAAGAGGATAAAACAGAAGTAGAAGAGAATGTGATGAACAACGTAAAAGGACTGATTGCACCATATTTTGACAAGATTAATGAAACTAAGCTGGACGATCACCAAAAAACCATTTTGAGTATTTTACAATCAAATTTAGACGAAATAGTGTCACCCTTTACTCGAAGGCTGTCTATGAAATATTTAAGCCTGACACCCAAAGAGATTATGATAGTAAATATGATCAAGCTAGGCTATCCTTCTAAAAAAATTGCAAAGATGATGGGAATATCTTCAAGGACGGTCGACACGCACAGAAAGAATATACGCAGCAAGATCGGTTTAGGCCAAAAGAGAGCCAACCTCAGATCCTACCTTTTAGCTTACGAGCAATAGGTATTCATGGATTTTGGCAGGATCCTTGGCCTTAATCTTCTCCTTGAAGCGCTTTGAGGAAATCTTGCGGGTTTTGCGCTTTTACGAGACTCTCTCCGATGAGAAAATTCCAGATACCCGCATTTAGATTTTTTTCAATATCCGTACGTGTGTGTATGCCGCTGGCAGCCACGGCGATTTGATAGGGCTCGAACAGCAATTTCAGACGAATGGCAGTCTCAATATCGGTTTCAAAAGAACGCAGGTTGCGGTTATTGATTCCGATCAGCCTGGCGCCGGATCTGGTGGCTGTTTCAAGGTCCTTTTCCGTATGGATTTCAACCAGAGCGTCCAATTTGAGTTGATCGCAGATGTCAAGGTAGTCCTTCAGTTGCTTTGGTTCGAGAATACGGACAATCAGTAAAACAGCATCTGCGCCCATCACACAAGATTCGTAAAGCTGGTAGGCGGAAATCATAAAATCTTTACGCAGCACCGGAAGGGTTGTGGTTTTACGTGCGCTTATTAAATCCTGGCGGCTGCCTTGAAAAAAAGACTGGTCCGTAAGAACGGAAAGCGCAGCGGCTCCGCCCTTTTCATATTCGGATGCATATGTTACCGGGTCCAGGTTTTGGCAGATAACACCCTTGGAAGGCGAGGCCCGTTTGATTTCGGCGATGACATTAACCCCCGTTGCACCGGGATGTTCAAGCCTTTTTAAAAATGAACGCCTTGCGCGAGGCCTCAGTGCCTGGGCGCGAATTTGCGATTCCGGCAGACGTTTTTGAGCCTCGGCAACCTCCTGCTTTTTATGTTCAACAATTTTACTTAAGATATCTCTCATAATCGTTATCGGTTATCCGTTATTCGTTAATTGTTCTTTTCTTCGCTTTAAGTAGTTTATGTAGCCGTTTAACAATGCCAGAGCTTTGGAGATCAGTTCTCGTCCCTTTTTGAGTTTTTCGGAGTTAATATATCCGTCATGTTTCATGTCACAGCGAATAACGAGTAACAAATAACAAATAACTCACTCTTTAGCCGTTTTCCTGGGTGAACTTAACCAGCGCCTCTAACTTTGCCAGAGCGGTGCCTTGATCAATCGATTCTGCGGCCAGGCGGATTCCTTCTTCGAATTCGGCAGCTTTTTCTGCCGCTACAAGGGCGGCGGCCGTATTGAGCAGGACAACATCACGCCTGGGTCCTTTTTCTCCTTTTAGGATACCCATCGTAATTGCGGCGTTTTCTTCCGGGCTTCCGCCGGATAGATCTTTTGAATCCGCAAGGACTCCGAAAAATTGTTCCGGATTAATATCATAGGTGCGGATCAGGCCGTCTTTGAGTTCGGAGACGCGGGTGGGTGCGCAGACAGAAATTTCGTCCAGACCGTCATGGCCGTGGACTACAAAAGCTCTTTTGGCGCCCAGAAGCTGCAGGGCCTTTGCGAACATTTCCGTTAACTCGGGAGCGTATACGCCCAGCAGCTGGCAATTGGCGGCGGCCGGGTTTGTCAGCGGTCCCAGCATATTGAAAATACTGCGCAGCCCCACCTCTTGTCTGGCTTTGGCGGCATGCCGCATGGCGCCGTGAAAGAGCGGTGCAAACAGAAAGCCGATACCGATTTCCTGCACAGCCTCTTCCACGATTTCCGGCTGGGTATCCAGTTTTACACCCAAAACTTCGAGCAGATCGGCACTGCCGCAGCGGCTCGATACCGAACGATTGCCATGCTTGGCGACCGTAAGACCGCAACCCGCTACCACCAGGGCTGTGGTGGTGGATATATTGAAGGTATGGGCGCCATCACCGCCGGTTCCGCAAGTATCCACGATGGTCGATGCTGAAGCCTGAATGCGCACGGCTTTGCGGCGCATGGCACGCGCCGCGCCGGCCAGTTCTTCAAAGGTTTCTCCTTTGGTGGCCAGGGCGGCCATCAGTGCCCCGATCTGGGCGTCGGTTACATTGCCGGAAAAAATTTCAGTTATCATTTGCGCCATTTCGTCTGCGCTTAAATTGCTTCCCCGAACGATTTTGTTCAGATTTTGACGAAACATTGTGTTTCCCTCCCTTATTGTCATTTGTCAGTGCTGTTTATAAAATTTCTGAGAAGCCGTTTTCCGACCCGTGTCATGATCGATTCCGGGTGAAACTGGATCCCTTCGGTTGCATGTTGGCGATGCCGGATTCCCATGATTTCACCGTCATCGGTTTCCGAGCTGATTTCGAGGCATTCAGGGAAATTCTCCTTTGAAACGGCCAGGGAATGATACCGCATGGCCTCAAAGGGATTGCGGATACCCTCATATATCTTTTTGCCGTCAGTGTGAATCATGGAAGTTTTTCCGTGCATCAGCCGTTTGGCGGGTACAACTTTACCGCCGAAAGCGGCGGCAATGGCCTGATGGCCCAGGCAGACACCTAAAATAGGAATCTTTCCGGAAAAATGCTTTATTAGCGGTATAATAAGTCCCGCCGATTCCGGGCGGCCGGGACCGGGTGATATGACGATACCTTCAGGCTCCCAGGTGATGAGTTCCGATAAGGGCAGAACGTCATTACGAACAACCTGGATAGAGGCGCCGATCTGTTCTAAGTATTGTACCAGATTATACGTAAATGAGTCATAGTTGTCGATCATCAAGATCATGGTTGTTTCTCCTAGTTTCCATCCATAAATGGTTATTTTTCCGATGAGCGGCGTTCTCCGCGGGTTTCCGCCCTCGACGTACGAAAAGTACGCCTCGGGCGAAAACCCTTGTGCGGCCTTGCTCATCGAAAAAATCCCTCATTTATGCATTGGAAACTGCTTAGTGCTCCAATTAATTTATGGATTGACACTGATTATTGAAGATTTTTGCAAAAGCTGCAGAGCTTTCTGCATGGCCTTGGCCTTATTGACGACTTCTATGCGTTCTGTCTCCGGATCCGAATCAGCAACGATTCCGGCCCCGGCCTGAACCGTCAGGGTTCCGTTCTCAATGCAGGCGGTCCGGATGGTGATGGCCATGTCCATATTGCCGTGGAACGAAATATATCCGACGGCACCGCCGTAAGGCCCCCGGGGACGTTGTTCGAGTTCGGCGATGATTTCCATGGCTCTGACTTTGGGTGCTCCGGAGAGGGTGCCGGCCGGAAAGGTCGCCTGTAGCAAATCCCAGGCATCGTATTGGGAACGAAGGTCACAGATGATGTTGGATACCAGATGCATAACATGTGAGTAGCGCTCCACGATCATCAGATCCGTAACCTGAACCGTTCCGACTTCCGCCACCCGTCCGAGGTCGTTGCGCCCCAGATCGACCAGCATCAGGTGTTCGGCTCTTTCTTTATCATCGGAAAGAAGTTCGTCGGCCAGCGCGCGGTCCTCCTGCTCGACTTTTCCTCTGGGCCGGGTACCGGCGATGGGGCGCAGGGTGGCGACACCGCTTTCCAGGCGCACCATGACTTCAGGAGATGAACCTACCAGAGTCACATTTTCCAAGTGAAGAAAGAATAGATAGGGTGAGGGGTTAATGTATCGCTGGGCACGGTAAAGGGTCCAGAGGTCCGGCGGAGATTGACAGATAAACGGCTTGGAGATTACCGCTTGGATAATATCGCCGGCAACAATATATTCCTTGGTTTTTCTGACCATATCCCGGAAGGCTTCGTCTTTCCAGGGAGCTTCCAGTTTACAGTTGTCAATTTCAACGATTGCATCAATCGCGGGTGCGGGCTGTTCCATTATGCGAAGCAGGGATTGAATCCTGCTGGTTGCTGCCTGATACACCAGGTCAGTATCCTGATCCTCGCCGGTAAAGGTGATGACGACCACCATCAGAGTATGCCGGATATTGTCAAAAATCAGCAATTCGTCGGGTATGGTAAAGTGAGCCAGCGGTCTGTTCTTCGGCAGCATATTTGGTATTTTTTCAAAAAACGAGACCATTTCATAGGTGATATATCCGACCAGGCCGCCCCAGAACCGGGGCAGTTCCGGGACGTGTGCCGGGCGGTATTGTTTCATCAGGTTGCGCAGTTCAGCCAGCGGATTCCCGTTGTGCTCAATCTGTCTGACATGGCCGTTTGTATTGATCTCGATTACTTCCGGGTACACCCGGATATGAGCACGGGCCGAAACACCCAGAAAGCTGTACCTTCCCCAGCGTTCACCGCCTTCAACACTTTCAAAAAGAAAGACGGAGTTTTTGTTTTCATAAAATTTTCTTAAAAGCGAAACCGGTGTTTGGGTATCGGCTAATACTTCCACGCAAACCGGAATTACGTTATTTTCTCCGGCCATTTGTCGGAATTGGTCGATGTTCGGAAATTCATTAATCAGCATGGTTGTTCCTTTTCGTTTTGATCTTGAAACCTGGTCATATTGGCCAGGTCAGAGATATTTGGCTCTGCCTTGGAGTTTTGAGTCCAAAATCACAAATTCCAAGCACCAAAAAACAAACAAGCTCCAAACTACAAGCACCAAATTTCAAATAAATCACAAATTCCAAACAAGGGCTAAAACTATTTTTTTCTTCTTTTGTTTGTTATTTGTATTTTGTTATTTGGGATTTCCCCTTTTGGTCATTGTTATTTGTTTGATATTTGATATTTGTTATTTGGAATTTAATTTGCGCCATTTGAGATAGGCGCACCCCTATGGGATGAAATCAAAGCTTGG
>JAQBHK010000080.1:0-2530 GCA_032127815.1 Desulfobacterales bacterium | reverse complement strand
CAAGTGGAAGACCCACAAGAGTGAGAGTACCGATGCGGATCATGGGGGCGGACTAACTCGTAGTAGTGTTGAAGTCTCTGTAATGGGGATGGAGCGAAGGGGTTGGCTCATCTGGCTTTAGGCTTTGGTCAACCAGAGATGGGATGAACCTATGACTAAATCAAAGTCGGTTGTAGAAATCGATTAGATGAGAAGAGCCGGATAAATCGAGAGGTTTACGTCCGGATCTGTGGGAGCGTGGGGGTGAAATTCCCCTGCGCCACCCGACTCTATACGTAACAAAATAGCGATTGACCGATAATGGTTTCGGGTTCAATATGTCTCTGTTTTTTCTATTAAAAAGAAAAAATGGAGGCCGATATGTCCCGAACAAAATCTCCCCACGAAAATCCCAACTATCTGGTTGGAAGCCACCCCGCCTCTGGGCTTGATGAGATGATTCATCGCCTGGGTGAGTCAAGTGAGCTCAGCCCGATACCTTCCAGCCGATTTACTTCAGCATCGTTTTACGATGGCGTTATTCACTGGAAGCAGCAGCCTGCTTTACGGCGCCAAGCCTTGGATCGTATTATCGCAAGAGTCATACGCCATCAAATCCCCGGTCAGGAGCATGTGTTGTCGTATTTGCAGCACATGTATCGGCGCAATTGCCGGCCCAGAACGATCTGTGCGACCGCTTCGAGTCTGGTTTTCTTCTTACTGTTCATCAAGCAAAGCGGAAAGGAATACCTGGAGCTGATTATCCGTTGGGATCTGGAGGCGTTTGTTGAGCACGAGCAGGATCGCGCTCTCAAGCCCAAAACGATCCACTTCCGTATTCAAATTTTGTATGCGTTCATTCGTTATCTGGTAAAAGAAAACGTCTTGAGGCCGGAGCTATTGGAGCGCAAGATCAGGCTGCGGGTTCCACAGTCCCTGCCTAAAGCGATCTGCACGCCGGATATTCTGCAGTTTCTGTCGGTCATTGATCACACGCGGGATCGGGCGATGATCCTGACGCTGCTTAGAACGGGGATGAGGATTGGTGAACTGCTCAGCCTGCGGGTCAATGATGTGGATCTGAATGAACGGACGGTAAAAATATATCAGGGTGAAAAGAACAGCGTTGGACGAGTCGTTTATCTGAGCGAGGATGCCTGTGCAGCTTTGAGCCTGTGGCTGCAACAGCGCAAGCCGCAAAAATCCCATCTTTTTTACGGGCAGCGAGGTCCGTTAGGCTATACGGCAAGCCGGGACCGGTTCATTCATTATCTGGAAAAAGCCGGGTTGGCAGATAAAGGATATACGCTGCACTGTTTGCGGCACACCTTTGCCACGGACCTTTTAAATGCCGGTATGCGCCTGGAATGTCTGCAGCAGCTTCTGGGTCACTCAAAAATTGAAGTAACCCGCATTTACGCCCGATTAAGTGACACCGCTCGGGAAGAGGAGTATTTTAGAGCAATGGCCAAAATTGAACTGGGGGAAACCAATGAGTATCACCGACTCAATTGTCAATTATAGGCGCTTTTTAAAAAGAAGGAATTTTTCTTTTTACACGGCAAAAAACTATATCAATACGCTGAAGCATTATGTAGTCTGGATAGGAGTTCCCATCGAAAAGGCGACCAGTCGGGAAGTCCTGGAATATATCGATCACCTTCTGGACCGGCGGCTATCTGCCAAGACCATTAACTGCCATTTAAACAGCATCCGTCGGTTTTATGATTACCTGCGCCATGAAGAGGGCATCCATATCCAGAATCCGGTAAAAACCGGATATGCGCTGCGTCTGCCAAAACCTTTGCCGCGGTATGTAAGAGAAGACGACCTGGCGCGGTTTTTTAAGGGGATCAAAAAATACCGCGACCGGGCCATGTTCATGCTGATGCTCCGCTGCGGGCTGAGGGTCGAAGAGGTTGTCGCCTTATCGATCAGTGCTGTTGACTTGCCCCGCAGAAGGATCACTGTCCAAAACGGTAAAGGAATGAAGGACCGGGTAGTTTACATCAGTGACGATGCGAGTGAAGTCCTGACGCGATATTTGAAAGTCAGACCGACGGGTCGAACAAGTAAAGTCTTTCTGGTGGAAAAGGGGACCTGCAAAGGACGGCCGATATCGGTACGGGGAGTGCAAAAGCGGATGGAGTATTATGCGCGTAAAAGCGGATTGGAGATATCCTGCCATCAGCTGCGCCACACCATGGCCACCCAGCTGCTGAATGCCGAAGCAGATTTGGTCACCATCCAGGACCTTTTGGGACACAGCAGCATCACCACGACCCAGCGGTATTGCAAGGTGTCAAACTTAAAAGTTCAAAGGGATTATTTTAAAGCGATGGAGAAAGTATCGAACCGTCAAGGGTCCCATGCCGATCATTACGAAGCCCCCGGCGTCCTGATGGCTCCATATCGGGAATAAAAGGGACTTGACAATCATAAAAAGGTATTCTATAAGTTATATTAACTATTTAATATTAATAGAAAAAACAGCATTTGTTACGTATAGCGGCTATTAGTGTTCATTGTCAGGAAAAATTGTGAAAGTTTA
>JAQBHK010000079.1:0-2614 GCA_032127815.1 Desulfobacterales bacterium | reverse complement strand
CACCGTTATGTGAATAAATAGTAAGAATGAATCTAAATTCAAAAGGAAGAGTGTTATGAAAAACAAACTGGTCTTTTTCCTATTAACAATCTTACTATGTTCTGCTTACAATGTTGCAGCTGATAAAACAATTTTAGCTGGAGGGTGTTTCTGGTGCATGGAGTCAGATTTTGAAAAACTTGATGGGGTAACTAATGTTGTATCTGGGTTTACAG
This sequence comes from Desulfobacterales bacterium, assembly GCA_032127815.1. Taxonomy (GTDB): domain Bacteria; phylum Desulfobacterota; class Desulfobacteria; order Desulfobacterales; family UBA11574; genus Desulfatibia_A. The sequence goes on along the minus strand of JAQBHK010000079.1, from coordinate 2,399 downwards.
GTGGAACCTTAAAGAATCCGACTTACAACGGCAACCATAAAGGTCATTTTGAGGCGGTTGAAATAATCTATGATCCTAATAAAGTTAGTTACAAACAATTGCTTGAGCATTATTGGGTTAATATTGATCCATTTGATGCAGAAGGACAGTTTTGTGATAAGGGCTCTAGTTACTTAAGTGCTATTTTCGTTGCTAACGAAACAGAAAAGATAATCGCTGAACAATCCAAAATGGAAGTTGTAAAGAAATTTCCAAAGAACAAAGTTGTAACTCCAATTTTAAATGCATCAACCTTTTATCCCATAAAGGGTGAAGAAAGTTATCATCAGGATTATTATAAAAACAACCCAATTCGCTACAAGGCTTATCGCTGGAATTGTGGTCGTGACAAGCGGTTAAAAGATATTTGGGGGGATAAGACAACACATTGACAGGGTTTAATAGTTATTAAAACCTGGATAGATTTATTTAATTCACAATGGAAAATAGCATAACCACTGGGTGGAGAGGGACGCGAAGGTGCGGCGTGCTTTACCGGAGAATCCACAGTAACTAGCAAGCTCACTTACCGCTGCAATGACCGGGTTGAAATGGTACAGGTATAGCGGACACCTCGAAAAGTGTGTTATAGGAACGAAACTTTTGGAGGTGAAACATGACAACGAAGAAAAAGAGCTATTCGAAACAATTTAAAATTGATGCCGTTAAACTTGTGACTGAGCAAGGCTACAAAATCTCAGAGGCCGCCCGAAATCTTGATATCCACCCGAATGTTCTGCGGCACTGGAGAAACCAGCTTAAAACCGACAGCGACCAAGCATTTCCTGGCAAAGGCCATATGACACCGGAAATAGAGGAACTACATCGGCTGCGAAAAGAAAATAAGCGGCTTCAAATGGAGCATGAAATATTAAAAAAGGCCGCGGCCTTCTTTGCCAAAGAGTCGATGTAAGATACGACTTTATCCGGCAGCAACAGAAGGCCTATCCCGTAACCGTATTGTGCAGGGTTATGGAAGTCAGCCGGAGCGGATACTATCAATATTTGAAAACAGACCATAATATAAAAATAGATAAGGATTTCGAATTGATGTCAAAGGTCCGGCAGATCAACGGAGAAACCCGGGGCGCTTATGGTTCTCGCAGAACGTCCGAAAGACTCCGTTCTCAGGGGCATGATGTGGGCCGGTATCGTGCCCGCAGCCTGATGAAAAAAGCCGGTGTATCTGTAAAGCATCGCAAGAAGTTCAGAATAACGACGGACAGTAAACATAACCTGCCCGTGGCTCCTAATCTTTTGAATCGGAATTTTCAGGTGGATCGACCCGACACCGTGTGGTGCAGCGACATTTCCTATCTGTGGACTATGGAAGGATGGCTGTATCTGGCGGTGGTAATCGATCTGTATTCGAGGAAAGTTGTCGGTTGGGCCATGAGCAGCCGTATGAAAGCATCGCTTGCCACAGAAGCTCTTACGATGGCTTATTGGCGACGGAAACCGGGAAAGGGATTGATTCATCATTCTGATCGCGGCAGCCAATATGCCGGCTGTGATTACCGGAAGCTTTTGGGTACCTATGGCATGATCTGTAGTATGAGCCGAAAGGGCGATTGCTGGGATAATGCAGTTGCGGAGAGTTTCTTTCATAGCTTGAAAACCGAATGGACCGCTGAGATTCTTTATCGTACCAGGAGCGATGCGAGAAGTGATGTGATCCAGTACATCGAGATGTTTTACAACAGTAATCGTCTTCATTCTTACTTGGGATATAAAAACCCGAATGATTTTGAAAAGAGTTTTACATTGGCAAAAGCAGCTTAACTGGGTGTCCGTTTTTACTTGACCAGATCAATAAGACCGCTTCGCGGAGGGTAAAACGTCAGTCAAGTCCAGATCACTCCGATCGGTGAGTTACTACCTTTCCTTTGGTGCACGATACTTGCGTTTGACATCAACACCCGTTGAACCAAAATTGATCAGCAGGCCAACCTCAGCTCCGGTTGCCACCAAATAGTTCACCAACTGTGCCTCGTGAACCTTTCCGAGCCGTTCCACGGACTTTAGCTCGACAATCAGTTCATCTTCAATCAGCAGATCTGCAAAAAAATCGCCAACGATCTGATCTCTGTAGAGGACTTTTAAGGGGCTTTCCTGTTGTACTCGGAGTCCGGAGGCTTCTATTTCAATGACCATCGCTTTTCGATAGACGCTTTCCAAAAAACCAAATCCTAGATTGTTATAGACCTGGTAAGCGCAACCGATCACTTTGCGGGTTACGTCTTCTTTCTCCACAGGACAATCTCCCTTCTGACAGGATTTACAGGATTAACAGGATAATAAGACCGCTTCGCGGAGGTGGCGTCCGCGTAAACATATCTTACACAATCATGTTAATCCTG
>JAQBHK010000078.1:0-8597 GCA_032127815.1 Desulfobacterales bacterium | reverse complement strand
TTGATGGTTTCGTAAAAAGTGATCCCCCCGCCTTCAAGAGCAGGGGGCTATTATCCGTCAGTGCTTTGCGGCTGCAATTACGCTAACCAAAAAGCAAAGTTTACTACATATAAAAAGACTTGGGTTAAATCAAGCAGGAAGAAACTAAAAATGCCGGCCATCTTTCTAACCACAATGTATCACTACTGATAATATAGAAAAACGGTTTTTGTTATAGTTAAACCATATTCCTTTCAAGGCGTTGTATTCCTAATAAGCTGTTTTCATAATTCATATTATTTTATTGACAGAGATGACGGTGCATTTTATAGATTACACTTGTTGAAGTTTTGGTGTTGAAAGACTTTGATATTCCGTTTCAGCGGATTTTTTTTTGTGGATACCGATATGATTTTTTTTAAAAAACTGTGTTTTTGGATCGACACTACCAACGAATGGATCGGCCGGGGCGTCTCCTGGGTTACGCTGGGCCTGGTTCTGGTCGTATTTATTGATGTTGTCATGCGTTACCTTTTCAATACCAGCTATGTCTTCGTCCAGGAACTTGAATGGCATCTGTTTGCTTTTATTTTTCTTATCGGGGCCGGTTACACCCTGCTCCACGACGGCCATGTGCGCGTGGATATCATTTATCAGCGCCTGGGATACAAAGGCCGGGCCTGGATAAATTTGCTCGGCGTCATTTTATTTCTGCTGCCCGGTTGCATCATGGTCATCGTCACCTCCTGGCAGTTTGTCTACAATTCCTGGGCGATCATGGAAGGTTCTCCTGATCCGGGCGGCATCCCTTACCGGTATCTGGTCAAAGGAACTATTACCGTGGGATTTTTTCTGCTCTGTCTTCAAGGCATCTCGTTGGGTATTCACAGTCTGTTGCAGATATTGGGAAAAGAAGATCTGATGGAGGAAAAACCCCTCTAATGGAATATTTGCCGGCATGGATGTTTTTGGCGCTGACAATTCTTTTGATGGCCGGGTTTCCGGTAACCTTTACTTTGTTGGGTACCGCTCTTTGTTTCGGTCTCATAGGTTTTGGGTGGTCTTTCTTTAACCTGCTGCCCTTGCGCATTTGGGGTGTCATTACCAATGTAACCCTTATTGCGGTACCCTTGTTTGTGTTCATGGGAGTAATGCTGGAACGATCCGGCCTGGCCGAGGAACTCCTTGACACCATGGGTCTTTTGTTCGGGCGCTTGCGCGGCGGCCTGGCCATCTCGGTTATAGCTGTCGGCGCTATGCTGGGGGCGTCCACCGGCATCGTTGGTGCCACCGTTGTAACCATGGGTCTTTTGGCAGTACCTACTATGCTGAGGCGCGGATACCAAAAGGAACTGGCAACCGGAACCGTGGCAGCATCCGGGACCCTGGGTCAGATCATTCCTCCCAGCATTGTTCTGGTTCTTATAGGTGATATCGTCGGGGTTTCGGTCGGCGATCTTTTTCTCGGTGCGGTTTTCCCGGGGCTGGTCCTGGTGGGTCTTTACACGCTGTATATTCTCATCGTGGCTTATATTAAGCCGGATCTCGCTCCGGCCGTTCCGCAAGAAGAACTGGATGCCATTTCGGCGGGACAATTAGCGGTGCAGGTGGGCAAGGCCTTGATTCCGCCCGTTTTCCTTATGATTGCTGTTCTGGGTTCCATCTTCGCCGGAATTGCATCGCCCACCGAGGCTGCCGCAGTCGGTGCCGTGGGCTCAACCTTGCTGACAATATTCAATCGCAAGTTCAATCTTGAAATCCTGCAGGCGGTCATGCTTACAACGGTTCGATTGACCTGTATGGTATTCATTATCCTGTGCGGAGCGGCCGCCTTTGGTCTGGTTTTCCGTGGCCTGGGCGGTGACGGGTTGGTCAGGGGCTTTCTGGGGTCGCTGGCGAGTAAATACAGCCACGGCATGGTACTGGCCATTGTTATGGGTGTTATCTTTATTATCGGCTTTTTTTTGGATTTCATCGAGATCACTTTTATTCATGTGCCGGTTTTGGCCCCGATAATGATCGATTTCGGCTACGATCCTGTGTGGTTCTGTATTTTGATCGCAGTCAATCTGCAAACATCCTTTATGACACCGCCTTTTGGGTTTTCTCTGTTTTACCTCAAGGCGGTTACGCCGCCGGAGATTACTACCGGAGATATCTACCGTGGGATTGTTCCTTTTGTTGCCGTTCAGTTAATCGGGCTGCTGATCGTAGTCTTCTTCCCGCAGCTGGCTACCTGGCTGCCTAATTTCGTATTCAGATAATGAGCACAGACTGATAATAGCTGAAAAAGGCAAAAGCATGGCAGTGTTTTAAGCGTTGAGTTTGCAACCGGGTGCGGAACTACCGGTTTTAGCAAACAATAAAGTTGTAGCGAACAGAGCTTTTGCATCCTTTCATGAGAATGCAGGACAGCTCTTTTTGCTATATCATGTTAATCCACACCATTAGAAGAAGGAGGCTTGCGATGAAGAGACGTGATTTTCTGAAAAAGGCAGGTATTGGGACAGCCGCTGCGGTTGCAACTACTGCGATTAATGCACCCGCTGTTCTGGCTAAGAAAAGTATCAAATGGAAAATGGTCACAACCTGGCCGCCGAAACTTCCGGTGCTCCAGGAAGGCTGCGAACGGTTGGCTAAACGGATCGGAGAACTAACCGACGGCCGGCTCCAAATCCAGGTCTTTGCCGCCGGTGAATTGGTCCCGGCCATGGGAATTTTCGATGCCGTTTCCCAGGGTACTGTTGAAGTCGGCAGTGGAGCCAGTTATTACTGGGCCGGCAAGGCTCCGGCAGCCCAATGGTTTGCAGCCGTTCCATTCGGCATGAACGCTCAGGGCCTGGCGGCCTGGTTCCACGGCGGCGGCGGCCTGGAGCTCTGGGAAGAAGTCTATGCGCCGTTTAACCTGATCCCTCGTCCCGGAGGTTCCACCGGCGTTCAGATGGGCGGATGGTTCAATAAGAAAATCAACTCTATTGAAGATTTTAAGGGGCTGAAGATGCGTATCCCCGGTCTGGGGGGCAAGGTTATCGCCAAGGCCGGCGGCACGGTCGTTCTGTTGCCCGGCGGCGAGATTTTCACCTCTCTGGAGCGGGGCGTGATTGACGCTACCGAATGGGTCGGCCCGTTGCATGACCTTAGAATGGGGTTTTACCAGGCTGCCAAATACTACTACTATCCCGGCTGGCATGAACCCGGAACATACCTGGAGTATTTCTTCAATAAGAAGGCATACGAATCACTGCCAAAGGATCTTCAGCTCATTGTAGACGTTGCCTGTATGGAAAATGAACACTGGGTCCTGTCCCAATTCGACGCCCGCAACGGTGCGGCGCTGCAGACACTGATCAACGAGCACAAGGTTGAGCTGATCAAGTTCCCCGATTCGGTTCTCGACGACTTGCGCAAAATGGCTGCAGAGGTGGTGGCCGAAGAAGCAGCCAAAGACGCTATGTCCAAAAAAGTTAATGATGCGTTTCAAAAGTTCCAGAAAGTGGTCGGGACCTGGGGCAGTGTTTCTGAAAAAGCCTACTATGATATCATTGCTCCCAAATTCTCTCTTAAGGGATAGTAACGATTCGGGCTAAAAGATCCGGATTTGATTGACCCCGGAAGGGGTAAGACGATTGATATTGCGGTGGCGCTATGGAGTGTTGGAGTGAAGGTAAAACCGGCCTGATTATTGATTTGGGTATTCGGCAAATCGGATTCCGGATATATCCGTAAACAATTATTGTTTTCGTCAATACTCCGGTCCTCCAACACTCCAACACTCCATATGCAAGACTTTAAGGCAAAGACGCCAGTCTACGATCTGGGCAAAAAACCAGATTTTCTATAAGAATTAAAAAAGATTATGTTACCAGACATTAAAAACATACTTTATGCAACCGACCTTTCCAAAAATGCACTCTACGCCCTAAAATATGCATCTGTGATTGCCAACCGTTTTGGTGCATCATTAACAGTGCTGCATGTACTGGAGGAACTCTCGCCGAGCAGTTTAGGACTGGTCAGCGAGATTGTTGGAAAAGAGCGTTGGGCGGATCTTAAAAAACGCAACGAAAAGATGGTCATCGCAGCGATCAGAGTCCGCATTGAAGATGCCTGTAACGAGGCAAATCAAAGCTTCCCGGAATGTCCATTCATTGTTCAGAATATAATTGTAAGTACCGGCCATCCGGTGGATCAAATCATTCATTTTGCTGAAAAAACGGATTGCGACTTGGTCGTGATGGGTTCCTGCGGGCAGGGGATACTTGCAGAAGCTATGCTGGGGAGCACCTCACGTCGGGTGCTTAGGCGTTGTGAAAAACCCGTGATGGTTGTTCGCTTGCCGTCTGTTTGAGGAAAACCGATGGATAAATTTACTCAACCGGATTTTGCATCAGTTGCCCTGATCACTATCGACACCCAGCGTGACACTCTTGACGGCCAGCCTTTCGAGATTCCGGGAACTTCTTTGATCCTGCCGCAAATGCAAAAACTGCTCCAGGTTTTTCGACAACACGGCAAGCCCATCATTCACATTGTGCGGATATACAAAAGAGACGGGAGCAATGTAGATTTATGCCGGCGTCAAGCGGTGTTACAGGGTAGCGAAATACTAATCGAGGATACACCTGGCTGCGAATTGGCGTCCCAACTTTTTACATGCCAAAACATCACCCTTGATTATCAAAAATTGCTGTCAGGCGGCATTCAAAGTGTATCGACCAATGAAGTTATCATCTACAAATCACGTTGGGGAGCTTTTTATCAGACGCCCCTTAATGCACATCTGAAAAGTCTTGGGGTTTCAACGCTCATCTTTACCGGCTGCAATTACCCCAACTGTCCCCGAACCTCCATATACGAAGCCAGTGAGCGCGACTACAAAATTGTTCTGGTTGAAGATGCTCTATCCGGTCTATATCCGCAGGGGCGAGAAGAAATGAACAATATCGGAATCTGTATCATGAGCACCTTGGACTTGCTTAAAGCTTTGAATTATTGAGGCTTTGTTGCAGCCGCGGCAAGCTTTCCTTACGCATTTCCGTAATGCCGGCCCACAGTGGAATCGTCAGAATCAAAACACCTAAGGCTAAGGTACGATTATTCTGGATTCTTCTTTTTGTTGCATTTTATTTAAATTTTCCAGCATCTTATCGATGGAGTTTTTCATGGCTTCCGGGAATTTTTCCATGGCTTCTTTCAGATTCTTAGCCTCCAACCGGCTTTGGATCGGCAAGGGTCCTTGGGGGGTCATTAGCTGCGTATGTCCTACGAAAATCGATTTGCGGCTTTTATCTTTAATCCCGTTTGGTTTTACCGGCGTAAGGCGGCGGATGGAAGCGATATCGAGATCCGTAAAGGTCTCCTCAAGGTAAAGGTTGTCCTGTTTCACCTGTAACTCAATTGCATCAATTTCATCAGCACTGTTCATGGCTCATCTCCTTCAGGTTTATTTTGCAATTTTCAATACCCAGATAGTGCAACGGTATTAAAAAAAATAACATAAAAGCATTAAGCAGTATTACTTGCAATGCTTTTTATGTTATATATAAAAACTAAAGGAGGAGAACATGACTGTTAAAATATTAATTAAAAGGTTTGTACCGGAAAACAAGGAGAATGATGTGGCGGCTCTTCTCAGAATATTAAGAGAGCATACCACAAGCCAACCCGGATATATTTCCGGTGAAACTTTAAAGAGAATAGACAAGCCCGGAGAAAATCTGGTCATAAGTACCTGGCAGACTGTTGACGATTGGCGGACATGGGTGCTCAGCGAAGAAAGGACCAAAATTATGGAAAAAATTGATATACTGCTGGGAGGCGATACTGATTATGCAATCTATACTTATTAGGCACTTTTTTGGCTTGCCCGGGCTGGACATCACGACTGTAATCTTTCTTTTTCTATTTTGTCTTCTATAACTCGATCTAATTTTGACTTCAACTGCATTTTTTGCACTTTTTTCCATTGCACTAATATTTCAGGTGGAATCTTAAGTAAAAAAAGCCCGGGACGCATAATGAGGGCATCTATGCCTGCATCTTCGTCCATTTGTCCGAATCGCTGGGTGCTGTCGAGAATAAAAGGAGACTCATAGAATTCGCCCGTGCCCAGGAAAACTCTCAAACAGACATGCCTTAACATATGGCCTTGACAATTTCCCAGGGCGTGGGGATTGGTGATGCAGATTACGGAAGGTGGTTTTTGGTTTTGGGAGTTCCAATGGCCCGTAGATCCTAAATAAATACCTTCTTGAAAATAGTTAATTGAATTGAGTTGAACGGAATTGGTAACAATAGCAATGTCCGGGTGTTTTACAATTTTTATACCCACCCTTTCAAGCCGCATTAAAAATTCGAGTAACTTTTCCCGATAGAGAAAATGATTGACCATATAGTCTTTTCCCTGGGGAATCATAGATTTTAATTGACAGACAAAATTGAAAACAGCTTGAGATATCGATGGAATCGGCCAAATTTCGTATAGATTTTGCAGGTTGCCTTCTTCCAGATATTTTCTGGTATCATCCAGCAATTCATGGGCCATTTTTTTTCCGAGGATAAGCGTTTTGTTTTCTTGCTTATGCTCGGGTGAGATTAGAAATTCGGTTTCCCTTCTTTGATACGAAATTGATGACATTGTATCTTTTAATGAAGATAGAGTCTCTTTTTGTGCCGTGCAGATATCTCTATATTCCTGCATAATCAGATAAATTCTATGATATACTTTATTTACCGTTTCCGGACTTTGCTTTAATGCGGCTTCATCTTGAATCAGGGTATGCATGATCCGAAGTATATCTTCGTTATTTACGGTTAGCACAAGGCCTCTGCCCACTCTTAGAAGTTTTTCATCTTTGCCGTCCAAAAGGCATTTAATAAAGTTATTGATAAATACGGGTATTAAATAATCGGCTTTGGGTATATCCTCATCGTCTTTTAATTGTGAGAGGCTTTTGCCGAACCAGGTATTGGCTGCTTGAACCTTTTCTTCTTTTGTGCTGGTTAGGATCTCCTGGATTTTTCGGTATACTTTTTGAAAGGCGTTCAGCCATGAAAAAATGAACTGTTTCTGATTTTCAGTCAGATTTATATCCTGTAATGTGTAAATATAAAGTGTTTCTATTTTAAAGTTATTGACCAACGTGCGACTGGCTCTGCCGCGTTCTTCAATAGCAAATTGATCCTGGTCCGAAATGATTTTTAGTAAAGATTCGGCAACCAACAAAAAATCAGGTTTTTTTTCGGAAAAATAGCTGAGAATATGGCGTAAATTTTGCGGGTGATTGGTCCCGCTTCTATCGAGAACCATCTGGGATAAGATTTTGGCGAGAATAACATCCAAAAGATTATTAATGTTTGCTTGAATATTTTCAGGCAGTTCGCTCTTTTTGAGAAATTTATCGATATTTTCGATTTTAAGGCCAATATCAACATTGTCTGTACTCACAAGTTTATGGAATATACTTTCCATACCTTTGGTCTGATGGAAGCATTGAATGGATTCTTGCAGTTTTCGATGAATAGCAGTGGTATCATGATATTTTATCTGCTCTGAAAACAGAAAACCTAAACCATGATCATTTAAGGAATGAAGGAAATCAGTCAGAATGGTAAAATCAATCATATCAACCTGATGTGGCTCTATGAATCATAATCATAATTGGTATGGCAATACTTAAAACAAACAATACCCCTTCATATGAGATCCAGGCCTCGAATAGAGATTTACCTTCTCTGCGTAAGTTGACATATTCAGCCAAAAAGCCCAATCCCATTACTAACCAAAGTGTTGCAATCATAACGATTATTGTTGGCGTGTTCATAGTTTTTAATCCCCTCCCTAATTGTGTTTTGGCACAATTAGGGTATTACATTACTATTTAACACAATAACATTCAAGCCCATTTACCGTTTGGAAACGCCGTGAAAGTGTGGTATCTGCTTTTTTAATGATTCGATTGAAAAGGAGATGTAATGGGTTTATTTGGAAAAATTTTTGGCGGTACTATCGGCTTTGCATTGGGTGGTCCCCTTGGTGCCATTGCAGGTGCGGCGCTTGGTCACGCGCTTGATTCCGATCAACAGCACTACCAAAGCATGGGACAGCCTCGGCTTTCAACAGGTGAAGAGGCCCAGCTGACCTTTTTTGTCGCGGCCTTTTCCATGCTTGCCAAACTCGTTAAAGCCGACGGCCGAATTTTAAAAGAAGAGATTGATGCTGTTGAAAACTTTATGGCGTCCGACCTGAGCCTGGACCCCGAAAGCCGGAGAATTGCCAGCAATATATTTAATGCCGCTTTGGAGTCTCAAGAGAGTTTTAACAATTTTGCCGTCCAATTTTACAATCAGTTTCAAGCTCAGTACCAGATGCTTGATCTGATGATCGATATTTTGATCAGAGTTTCTGTCGCTGACGGGACCATCAGCACAAATGAAGAAAAACTCATTCTTACGGCCGTAAAAATATTCAACTTCAGTGATGAAAAATACAGACAGCTTAAGTCGCGCTATGTTAAAGATTTGGACAAGTATTATGCCATTTTAGAATGTAACCCCAAGGATTCAAATGAGCACGTAAAAAAACAGTTCAGAAAGCTTGTTTCGGATTATCATCCGGA
>JAQBHK010000077.1:0-2744 GCA_032127815.1 Desulfobacterales bacterium | reverse complement strand
GAAAGTAGTTGGCATGATAGACAAAGCCCATTTTATCGGTATCGCTGTATCTGACTCTATGCCTGGTTTTATGAGTAAGCATAAAATATCTCTCAAATTCCAAACTTAAAACCCACCCCGGACAAGCCGGAACCAAAAATATTTGCCACAAAGACACTAAGGTCAGTAATCAGTAATCGGTTATCAGTTTCCCTTTACTGATCACTTTTCACTGATAACTGTTCACTGGTGACGGCCTTTGTGCCTTAGTGGCTGAACTGTTACCCAAATCCAAATTATCCGTTTGCAAGCATAGGTTTAAGTATGGCTTTTAGTTCATCAAAGCTGTAGGATAACGGAAACTCGGGAAATTCATTTTTGACATTTTCCGGCGGATTGTGGAGAATGCCGGCATCGGCTTCCTTCAGCATGGTAATATCATTATAAGAATCGCCTACGGCAATGGTCTTGTAGTACAGACTTTTTAAAGCAATGACCGCATGACGCTTACTGTCCTGCTGGCGCAACCTGTATCCTGTAATCGTACCGTCGGGGGCAATGGATAACGTATGGCAAAAAAGCGTCGGCCAGCCGAGTTTTTTCATCAAAGGACGCGCAAACTGGACAAACGTGTCAGAAACTACAATCACCTGAGTGCATGATCTTAGCCATTCAAGAAAGTCCACGGCCCCTTCCAAGGGGTTCATGGTGGCGATAACAGCTTTAATATCTTCTATTTTAAGCCCGTTTTCATCAAGGAGGGCGAGACGTTTTTGCATCAGGACATCATAATCGGATATATCACGCGTTGTCAGCCGGAGTTCCTTAATACCGGTTTTTTCAGCCACATTGATCCAAATTTCAGGGACAAAAATACCCTCCAAATCACAGCAGACAATTTGCATAAAACCTCACATCGTAAAAAGTTAAACAATATCTACAGTCAATATCGCTCATTATCATCTTCAATCCGAATCAGAACAGGTCTGGCACCAACGATGTCAAGTTCTGAAATATCCAACAATGCCTTTTTGACAGCGGCTTCTTTGGCAAGGTGAGTTAGCATAACCACGGGAACCGAACCTTTTGTTTGACGTCCTTTCTGGTGAACCGACTGAATGCTGATATCATTATCTCCCAGAATGCCTGCTATTTTCGACAGTACACCGGGGCGGTCCAGAGCGGCGAAGCGGAAATAATAGTGCATGGAGATTTCATCAATCGGTATAATAGGAATTTTTCGAATTTTATCCATCTGGTACGAAAGCAGCGGAACCCTGCCGCTTGCCCCTGTTAATAGGTTGCGGGCAATATCGACCGTATCGCTTACCACTGCACTGGCGGTGGGCATCATACCGGCACCATATCCGTAAAGCGTCATGTCGCCCACTGCATCTCCACAGATTGTAAGCGCATTCAAAGGGCCGCTGACAACGGCAAGGGGGTTGTCAAAAGGAATCATGGTGGGATGGACCCTTGCTTCAATAGCACTCCCCATATCCTTGCTGATAGCCAGAAGTTTGATGCAATATCCGAACTCTTTGGCTAGATCAATATCGAGAGGCGTAATTTTAGAGATACCTTCGATATAGATGTCATTGAGATTAATTCGCATGCCATAGGCAAGCGACGTTAATATGGCCAGCTTATGGGCGGTGTCGATCCCCTCAATATCAAGAGTCGGATTCGCCTCGGCATATCCGTTTTGCTGGGCTTCCAAGAGGGCTTCTGCAAAGCTGCTGCCTTCTTCAGTGCTTTTGGATAATATGTAATTACAGGTTCCATTCAGGATGCCTGCTATCGATTTTATGTGATTGGCAACCAGCGACTCCCGCAGCGATTTAATGATCGGCATGCAGCCGCCGACACTGGCCTCAAAGGCAAGATCAACACCCTTTGCTGCGGCAGCCTTGAAAATTTCATTGCCCTGACTGGCGAGCAGCGCCTTGTTGGCGGTAACGATCGGTTTTCCGTTGTCGATAGCCCTTAAGATAAGCTCTTTGGCGAGGCCCTCTCCACCAATCATTTCAAGAATTATGTCAATCTCGGGGTCATCAACAACCTGATACGCATCGTTTATTAGTACGCCTTCGTCAAATTGTATGCCCCGGTCAGTTTCCAGATCAATATCGGCAACGCGTCTCAAATTAAGAGCAGCACCAACTCGGCTGCTAATAAGATTTTTGTTTTCAATCAGAATTTTGGCAACACCGGTACCGACGGTGCCGCAGCCAAGTAAACCAATATTAATCTCTTTCATAGCTATAGATCCTGGTTTATAAACTGATTGGTTCTAGGTTCAGGGTTCTAGGTTCAAAGGTTATAACATCTTTTTAATTCCCCTGACAGCCTGATTTATACGCATATTGTTTTCTATCAGAGCGAACCTGACGTAGTCATCGCCGTATTCGCCGAATCCGAGACCGGGTGCAACCGCTACCTGAGCTTCATTAATTAGAAGTTTGGAAAATTCCACCGATCCCATTTCAATGTACTTGTCGGGGATTTTGGCCCAGACGAACATGGTGCCCTTGGGGCTTTCAATCTCCCAGCCCACCCGGCCGAGGCCGTTTACGAGAGCATCTCTGCGCGTCTTGTAGGTTTCACAGATCTCTTGTACGCAGTCCTGAGGTCCGTTGAGGGCGATAATTGCCGCAATCTGGATCGGCTGGAAAATACCGTAATCCAGATAACTTTTTATACGGCGCAGCGCCCCCACGATTTCAGGATTCCCCACACAGAATCCAACCCGCCAGCCGGGCATG
>JAQBHK010000076.1:0-4228 GCA_032127815.1 Desulfobacterales bacterium | reverse complement strand
GCTTTTGGATCTCATAAAGGTATGATAAAAAAAAATCATATCCGGCGGTTAAACCGGCACCGATCAAAACTTTGGGGACATCTTAACATATTAACTCAACTTTCGGGATCCATGATTTTTACGAAAAAAATAATTTACTGTCGCTTTGCAAACTCGCCTCTAAAGATGCCTAACATCAGCGCAGGCCATATGTTCTAAAAAGTTTTGAGGTTTCGGAAGCAGTTCTTTTCTAATAGACGGCTATATAGGCGCTGATGTAAGGCATTCTAAGTGGCTCAAACAGCGCAAATCACCATCAAATCATCCTTTTCGCTCCATCTGGGGGCGAATCCCGAAAGTTGAGGTGTTAATATGAAGATAACAAAATTGGGTGCCGAATGTCAAATTATGATGCCGAATTTAACACTTCCATTGAGCGAAAGTAGCGGATGTTCCAATTTACAAATTTATGGCCAGTTTCAGATGATTTTTATTAATAGTAAGGTGAAATTCGGGGTGGATGTATTCATGGTGTTTTTCCTGGAAGGGGACATATACCAGTAGAAAACGCTTTGGCGTGATGGTGACCTTCTCTATCTGGGGTAGAAACTCCCTCTGGGGTTTTACAAAGCCGGCCAGATTAATTTTGAGGCTTTCAATGGCTTCTTCGATGGGCAGTGTCACCGGATAAAGCCTGGCATCAGGAAATTTGCCGACCAGTTTTTGCTGAGGTTGGGAGATAGTTATGTTACGGGTAAGACGCATAAAAACCTCGGGCCGGACTTTGAATGCCAGGGCCCAAAAATGAAATTCAATCTCGCTGTGGTTTGGTTGAACAGCTTTCGGCAGATTGGCGATCTTGATCAGATCCGCATACGACTGGAGTGCTACCCCTGTTATCTCCGCCTTAATGCGCCAGAACGGCAGATAGATGATATCATCTCCATTTTGCGGGATGTGTGCAAAGTTGAGCGGCTTGAATTTGCTTTTGGCGGGCTTCCAGGCAGAGTCGCAGTTGCTGCAGTTGAGTACCAGTGCTTGGCGGTCGCCGTCTAAATCCCACCCGCATGCCGGGCACATGGCCGGGATGAATCGGGTTTGCCAGTTAGGAGTGCCGCCCGGCAGACTCTCAGCATCGAAATCATCCGGCAGCGCCGGCGAAATTGCCTGGTTAAGCACGGCGTCATAAACCTTGTCTTTTACATAAAAAGGGGAGTAAATCATGCTGAGGGTCTCACCGATGTGAGCTTGGTGAAATACCGGCCCGGCCAGGGATGTGCTGAAGCGGCGCGTAAAAATCTGCATCACTTCTTCAAAAGGCTTTGTCGGTTTTAAAAATCGCCCGGGGGTCTTAGGGACTACAAATTTGAGCTTCAGAGCCTGGCTGCGCAAGCCCACGGAAACGGGAAAGTAATTCGAATCCACGGCCTGGTAGCTGGCGTCCAAGAATCTGTGTTTGATTCCATTTTCAATACATGAAAAAAGCATCCCTTTAAAGCGCCAGTAGGGGAAGTAAAGCAGCTTTTTATCTTCAGGAGCAGCCTCAGGCAGCATATAGCGAAAGAAATTGTGCTGCAGCAGATAGGATTTTGCCCGGCAGAACTCGCAGGAAAACAGCCGGTCGGTCTCTATGAGGGTTGCCGGTGCCCCGCATTGCGGGCACTGATGTTGAATCAGTAAATCGATGTCTGTATCCTAATGCGAATAAGCCCCTCAAGCGGGGCAGGCCGAAAATAAACAAATTTTTATCACGAAAATACGAAAGAACAAAAACACGAAAAAATATTTAAATTTCATGAGATAGTAGGGTTAGATCTTTTCCCCGCACTGATTGCAAAACATGGAGTCGGGTTCGTTCTCGTTGCCGCATTGTGCGCATAACTTGGGCGTCTGTTTTTTCTCCGTCGGTTGGCCGCAGCGTGAACAGAACTTGGCGCTGGTGGTCAGATTTTTCCCGCATTGGGTGCACTGGCTGAAAACAAGCTGCTGGTGTCCACACTGGGGACAGAACTTTGCGTTCAGGGGAATGGCGCTTTGGCAATCCGGGCAGGCAGTGGTTTCCGCGGCCGCGGGTTGCTGCGGGTCGCTTTGTTTGCCGGAAAAATATTGGGAAAACATAGCCGGCATCATCAATCCCATCCCCATGCCCATGCCCGGGCCGGCGCCTGTGTCGGCTTCAGACGCTTTTTCCATGGCCATGGCCGCTTTCATTTGCATCAGTTTGTTCATATCCTCAAAAACGCCCATGCGGCTGCGGTCGTCAATGGCCTGCTGCACTTCCGGCGGCGGGGTAATGGCATTGATATACAGCTGGGGCAGGCCCAGGCCGAAGCGGGTGAAATCTTTCTGGAGGCGTTTGACCAGTCCTGCGGAAAGCTCGTCGTATTTGGCCGGAAGGTTCAGGATCGAGTCGATGGTTTCGCCCATGTAATCGTTGAACCTGGAGACGATGACCCGGTTAAGATATTCTTCAATCGCTGTGGTGGTGTACATACCCTGGGTGCCTACCAGTTTGTTGATGAACAATACGGGTTGCATTACTTGCAGGTTGAACACTCCAAAGGCCCTGAGCCGGACCAGGCCCAGCTCCGAGTCTTTAAAGGCTACCGGATCCCGGGTTCCCCATTTCAGGTTCGTAAATACCTTTAAATTGACAAAATAGACTTCAGCACGCAAGGGGCTGCTGAGTCCCCATGGCAGGCTGAGTACTTTTGTCAGAATAGGGATGTTGGCGGTTTTGAGGGTGTGGCGGCCCGGTGCGAAAGCATCTAAAGCCTTGCCCTGATAAAAAAAGACTCCGGCCTGGCTGTCTCTTATCGTAAGCTGGGCGCCGTATTTGATTTCTCCGGAACCTTTTTGCGGGAGGCGGTGCACAAGCTCTTTACCCGTATCGTCGAACCATTCTAAATTTTCCAAAAAAACTATATTGTTAGTGCCCATTTCAGGTGCCTCCTTTTAATCAACGGACGGGAAGGAAACCAAGGTGTTCGATGCGCTGGAGAGCTCTCGCCAAAGGGCGGCGGGATGCAAGCACTCTTAATTATGATATGGTCCATCTCAAAATAGGGATATTACCCGCCTGCTGTTTGGGGAAAGGCGGTGTTGGCATAAAGATACTCCATCTTTTCCTTGTGCTTCAATTCCTCGTTGGCGATCTTCAGCAACATGTCTTGGGTATCGCCCTTAGGATGCATTCCGGCAAGTTCCGCATAAAATTTATGGGATTTGGCTTCTCTGTGAGATGCCACTAAAAACACGTCCTCTCTGCGCATATCTTTTGCGATCTCCGGTTCCTCCTGATGTTCGGCAATCTTGTAATGCACCACCTCGCTCATTCTCAGAGAATCCGGACCGTACTGGCCTTCGCGGTAATTAACCAGAAAGGCTTTGTGTTTTTTCTCTTCATTGGCAACCCATTCGATGGTCTCTTGGGCACTTTTGTCTTCGATTTGGTTAAGGATGTCCATGTAAAACAAATAGGCCTCTTCCTCTCTCTGTATAGCAGTATCGAGCACTTCCGAAAGTTTCAGATCTTCCATTTTCATCTCTCCTTCAGCTTTTTTCGTTTCCATTCTATAGTGCTTTTTATAAATATGTTCCGGTTTATTCGTTTTTGCTCATATTTTAAACTTGATAATTCCCCGCAGCAAGTTGAGAGCTTACAGCATGATCTGTAACTCCTTGATTTTTACGGTACGCCTGGCAGGATTCGAACCTGCGACCTACGGATTAGAAGTGTGTCCAAGCGATTTTTACGGTGTTTTATCAAGTTATATAATGTCGTTTTTGCTTATGTGTTGTCAATATGTTATTAGATTATTCATTGTTTAATCAAAAGAATTAAGGGATAAGATCAACGGTGTCGACTAATAAAGTCCCCCAAAAACCGTACATAGATATATCAATTCCGCCTATCCTTCGATCCAAAACACCGATTGTTGCCATAATGAGGATAATCATCTTGGTTAATTCATAATTTAAATGTAATTCACTTCACATTTTAATAATTAATCACTAAAACGGCTTAATATAAACCTAAGATTTTACAGGACATTATCCCTTAACACTTAATTTGATTCAGTATTTTACGCTATGCTTTCAAGTCTTGATTTGCTTGAGAGTTTTTGTATATTAAATCGACGCATTCTAACCAGTTACCTTCAGTGGAAATTTAATGGCAAAACTATCCTTCAGTAAGTGCTGCCCGATATGTAAAAGCCTCCAGCTCCAAAAAATTGGACATAAGTGG
>JAQBHK010000075.1:0-2572 GCA_032127815.1 Desulfobacterales bacterium | reverse complement strand
TTCAGGAAGTTTTCTAATTGGTTGAGTCTGGTGGTTAAAGCTTGGATGGAACGGTGAGAAAAATTCAGCACTATTGGCTGGCGGTTAATGCGATGACTCAACCAATGATGGTGCAACTTATGGAGGGGAAGAATCATGATGACCTTGCGGCTTTTTGCCGAAAAGTTTGAATCCGTTCCGGCATCCACCTCCTGGTATCTCGCAGATCTTGGAGAGGCACGCGGTAAGCAGGAATTGTTTACCCGACAATCCCCGCAACGCCTCAAGGCGCTTCGGGAACACGCCCTTATTGAAAGTGCTGTATCGTCCAACCGGATCGAAGGCGTGGAAGTGGATAATTCCCGCATCGCTACCATCGTTTTTGGAAAGCCGCTGCTGCGTGATCGGGATGAAGAAGAAGTTCAAGGATACAGACAGGCCCTGACGTTGATCCATGAGAAAGGTGCGAAACTCCCTGTCTCAGAAGAGACTATTTTGAGACTGCACCGCCTGACACGCGGGGAGATATGGGATGCCGGGAAATACAAAGACAAAGACGGCGACATCATCGAAAAATTCCCGGATGGTCGCTCGCGGGTTCGCTTCAAGACGGTTCGCGCTAAAGATACGCCGACTTGCATGAAAAAGTTGGTGGAGTTTTACGACGATGCCGTCAAGGAGCGCAAAATCCCGCCCCCTGTAATCCTGGCGGCCTTTAACCTGGATTTTCTTTGTATACACCCGTTCCGTGACGGAAACGGACGTGTTTCGCGGCTCCTTCTGCTTCTGCAATGCTACCATCTGGGGTTCGAGGTCGGCCGATACATCAGTTTGGAGCGCCTCATTGAACAAAATAAGGAACGGTACTACGAAACCCTGGAGCAAAGCTCCCAGGACTGGCACGAGCACAAACACGACCCCTGGCCCTACATCAATTACACTCTTTTCATCATCAAAACCGCCTACAGGGAATTCGAACAGCGCCTCGGCCAAATTCAGAGTCCCAAAGGAGAAAAGACAAGCCTCGTGCTTCAAGCTATCGACAGAACTCTTGCTCCTTTCAGCGTCGCCGATCTTCGGAACGCGTGCCCGAATGTCAGTGTGGATATGATCCGTCGTGTTTTAAAGAACTTACGATCGGATAATCGAGTGGAGTGTTTGGGGCGCGGCCAGAATGCTAAGTGGCGCAAGACCGGAAAGTGGCAATTGGGTAATACCCAATGAATTGGGTAATGAATTGGGCAATGACGAAAGGAGTAAGGGAACGGGGTCAAAGCTTGAATAGTGAATAAGAATTGTTTTATAGGTTAAATCAACAGCTTAGTATGTAACGGTGTCAAATCTTGAATAGTGAATAAAAAATGTTCCCGGAAGTCGCGCACAGACTGCAATCTAAATCTTTTTATATCTGTCAGCATTTTGGTTACGCTCAGTTGAGGTATCAGCAAATTAAATTATAAGGTATCCAATGACAGAACCGGATTATTTAAATGCTTTTAAAGAATGTGAGCTTTGCGAGCATCGCTGCCAGGTCGACCGGCTGGCAGGTGAAACCGGAGTATGCAAAGTGACTCTGCCGACGGTTGCATCGGCTGCTTTGCATCCCGCGCCGCCGGAAAGCTACACGGTGTTCATGGCGGGTTGTAATTATAAATGCCTGCATTGCCAGAACTGGTCAATTTCCCAATACCCGAATAACAGAATTAGACAGAGAGGATTCGAAGACCCGCAAAAACTGGCAACCGAATGTGTTGAGCATCTCGATAATCAATAAAAATATTTATGGAAAACTTGATCAATGCCAAAAGGAACATTCCGCTTTTATGAAGAATTAAATGACTTTCTGCCAAAGCATAGAAGAAAAACTGATTTTGAAGCAGGGTTTAAAGGGAAAAGATCAATAAAAGATATGATAGAAGCGCTCGGAGTCCCTCATACAGAAATCGACCTTGTTTTGGTGAATGGAAAATCAGTAGATTTTAATTACATTCTTCAAGATGGAGACCGAGTAAGTGTATACCCTGTTTTTGAATCCCTCAATATTACAGATATTACCCTGCTTAGAAAAATCCCGCTTCGCAGGAACAAATTTATAGCTGATATAAACTTGGGAGATATAGTTGAACATATGAGAGTCCTGGGATTTGATTTGTATTACGATCCCCTACTCTCCACTCGTGAAATAATTGAAATATCGAAAAGAGAACACAGAATAATACTAACCAAGAGCAGAAAGCTTCTTAAATTCAAAGATGTAACCCATGGAATTGTTATACGCCCTGGTACAACTACAGAACAGATTAAACAAATTCTAGCTTACCTGGATATCAATGACAGTTAAATTCCTAATCCATTATTTTTCTTGACCATAGAAAATGGGGGGTCGGGCCAAATTGAAAGTCCTTTTTGCCCTGTCTGTTGCCGAAATTTGGGATCGTACCACGCTAACTGCCTGAACATTTGGGAAATGGGGGTCGAGCCACAGGAACATTGTGATATAATGGATAAAACGTTTTAAAAAAGCGTCAAACAAGGCTTATAGCGTTGTTTTTGCCATGGCTGGACTAGGGTCTGACCACGGTAACCACCTAAA
>JAQBHK010000074.1:0-2548 GCA_032127815.1 Desulfobacterales bacterium | reverse complement strand
CTATATTGACGCCGTGATCGTACCGAGTGAAACCCGCCCGCGTCTGATCGATGCCTTAGAGATCATGTGCAGCAAGCGGGAGATGCTTCCGGCCAAAAAACATGGCAATATACCGGTATAACTGACGGTTACGGTTTGCGGGTTGCGAGTTTAACATAACCCGTAACCCGCAACCCGTAACGCGTACATGGTGATCTTATGGAAAGTGAAATAAAACAAGCCGCAGCCATCGCGGCGGTGATGCAATACCTCAAGGCAGAGGAAGAAATGATGGCCATGCAAGCCATGGCGGCATTTGCTGTGGGGTACCCACCGGCGGCCCATGCAACACCACCGCAAAAGGCTTGGGGGATCAGCGGCCGTCAGGCCCAGATGCAGATACGCGGCATGATGCAGATGAAGACCTTCAAATAAAATCGTTGCACGATTTTATATAGCGCGGTTTGGCCGCTTTCAAAGAAGGGAAGGATATAAGAAGTATTAATCATTATCTCAGGGGAGAACATCAAGATGAGCACACATGATCAACTCAAAAGTACTACCATGGACTACAGCCCGGACAGGCCCAAGGCGGAAAATCCGCTCAATATAATGGATCTGACCCTGCGTGACGGTCATCAGTCCCTGTTTGCCACCCGTGGGCGGACCGAAGACATGATTCCGGTGGCCGAGATGATGGATGAGGTCGGTTTCTGGGCGCTGGAAACCTGGGGGGGCGCTACTTTTGACACCATGCACCGCTTTTTAAACGAGGATCCGTGGGAAAGGATACGGACATTAAAACGATACGCGTCCAAAACGCCTTTTTCCATGTTATTGAGAGCCCAAAACCTGGTGGGCTACCGCAATTATGCTGACGATCTTGCCCTGGCCTTTGTGGAGCGAGCGGCCGAAAACGGCATGGACATCTTCAGGACGTTCGATGCGCTGAACGACTACCGCAATTTTGAAACGGTAGTATCGATGATCAAGAAGTGTGACAAACATTTTCAAGGCTGTATCTGTTACACCATGACCGAACCCCGGCTGGGTGGAGATGTTTACAATATTGATTACTACATAAATAAAGCCAAGGATCTGGAAGCCATGGGCGCCGACAGTATCTGCATCAAGGATATGGCCGGGCTGATTGCACCCTTAGATGCCTACGACGTGGTGAAAGCCTTAAAAGAGACGGTGAAAGCACCCATTCACCTGCACAGTCATTTTACGTCCGGCATGTCGCCCATGAGCCATTTGAAGGCCATCGAGGCCGGGGTTGATATCATCGACACGTGCATGTCGCCCTATGCCTACCGGACCTCGCATGCCGCTGTCGAACCCCTGGTGATGACCCTGTTGGGAACCAACCGCGACACCGGATTCGATATCAGGCAACTGGCGCAGATCAACGAAATCCTCGAAAAGAAAGTTCTGCCCAAGTACAAGCACCTGCTGGATGATTCCAAGGTGTCGATCATCGATATTAGCGTTCTCCTTCATCAGACCCCGGGAGGCATGCTCTCCAATCTTGTGAACCAGCTAAGAGAAATGGACGCCCTGCATAAAATCGATGAGGTCTATAAAGAGCTGCCTCGAGTTAGAAAAGAGCTGGGACAGATCCCGTTGGTAACCCCTACCAGCCAGATCGTCGGCATTCAAACCGTCAATAATGTTCTTTTTGACGATCAATACGAACGCTACAAGATGATCACAGATCAGGTCAAAGATCTGTGCTATGGTCTGTATGGTAAAACCGCCGTCCCCATTGATCCTGAAGTTCAAAAGAAAGCGCTTAAGGGATACAGTCGGGGAGAAGAACCGGTTACCTGCCGGCCGGCCGAAGTGCTGGAACCCGAACTTGAAAATGCCCGCAAAGATGTCGCAGGCCTGGCCGAAGACTTGGATGATGTGATTACCTACGCGCTGTATCCCATCACCGGCAAAAGATTTTTGAAATGGAAGTACGGCCAAGAAGATCCGCCCCTGGAAGTCAAGGCCAGGACCTTGGAGGAGATCAAAGCGGAAGCAGAGCTTGTAAAAATGGCCAAACTAGGGCTGCTGGTTAAAAAGCCGGATAAAGAGGTGCCTGTTAAAGATGCGCATATTCGTAAATTTGATGTATTCGTCGACGACCGGTACTTTGAGGTGGAAGTCCAGGAGCCGGAAGGGATGCGCATGGCAAGCTATATGCCGCAAATGCCGTTTGCAGCAGCTTCCCGGGTTGCGCCGCCTGCGCGGCCCTCAGCACCGGCACCGGCGGCCCCTGCACCGGCGGCACCAACGGCCGCAGATATCGAAGGTACTCCACTGACGGCACCAATGCCCGGCATGATCGTCAAATATCTAAAGGCGATAGGAGAGCCTGTTGAAAAAGGGGATAAAGTGGTGATTCTGGAAGCCATGAAGATGGAAAACGCCCTGTCGGCGCCGGAGGGAGGTAAAATAAAGAGCATTAATTTTAGTATCGGCGATTCGGTTGCCAAAGGTGATGTGCTATGTGTTATAGGTTAGAAGGTTCAGGGTTCAGAGGTTCAGAGGTTCAGAGGTTCAGAGGTTCAGGGTTCAG
>JAQBHK010000073.1:0-3685 GCA_032127815.1 Desulfobacterales bacterium | reverse complement strand
GCCATGGATCTTATACGATTTTGGCTCTCCTGCAACATGTCAGCATACTTTTTGTCTTCAATTTTGTCGGCTTGCAGCTTGAGCAAACTGGTGATGACCTGCATGTTGTTTTTGACCCGGTGGTGGATTTCACTGAGGAGCACTTCTTTCTCTTTGAGTGATGACTTGATTTTTTCTTCGGCCTGCTTGCGTTCAGTGACATTTTCGAAGACAGCGATAATTTCACCTGATGGGAGTTTGTAGATGAAGTTCTCGTACCACTGAGAAAGCCTGGCATCCTTATAGAGGGCGACTGGAAAATGTTCGGGAATCCCTGTTTCCCATACCCTCTTGAAAACCTCAAGAAGGCCGAACTCCTTGATGCCCGGCCTGACTTCAAAAATGCTCTTCTCGATTAAATTTTCCCGCTTGTCGCCATCGATCCGCTCTCCTGCCTTGTTGAAATCCTTGAACACGAAATCAGCGCCGTTTTCTCTTACTTCGTAAATGGCCACACCGTTAGATATGTTATTGAACAGCTCCCTGTACCGGGATTCACTCTCCCGCAGCTCTTGTTCGGTCTGCTTGCGCTTAATTATATCGACTTGTAGTTGTTCGTTAACATCACGTAATTCAGCAGTGCGTTCAATAACCCGCTGCTCCAGTTCTGCATTGGCCTGCTTCAGTTGTTCCCGGTTCATTGCATATTCTATGGCAATACTCGCAATATGTGCCGCCCCCCGGATTAATTCAATGTCTTCTCTTGCGGGACTCTTGGGCTGACGATAATAGATTGCAAACGTCCCAAGCACCTTGGAATCCGAACCAATGACAGGCTCTGACCAGCATGCCCTTAAACCAGCTTTATCAACGGCAATAGAAGTAAAGTTTTTCCAGTTGGGATGAATGAGAATGTCCTCTACAATGAAACGTTTTGCTGTAAATGCAGCCTCCCCGCAAGAACCCATACCCATGCGTACCGGTGTGCCGTTTACAGCCTTGCGATAGAAATCAGGCAGGCTGGGAGCAGCGCCATGGCTCAACCGGCCGCTTTTCTTATCGACCAAAAGTATAGAGCAGAGTATCTCATCACGCAGCTTTTCAATGGTCAAGCAAAGTGCATCGAGCACTTCAGGAAGCGGCTGATTTTGCGCCAGCTTCTTAAACACCGTACTTACTCCGCTGATTTGAAGTCCCGGATGCTTTTCTGGATAGACTATTTCTTGTTGACTGGAATCAGCCATCTATTCAATCCTTTGTTTTTTTCTATTACATTAAGTTTTATAATCTATTTGCCAGGCTAACATAAACGGACTAATTGCCGGCTTTTTCACGCCTATTATTTTTAGATACCTTGCCATCAAAACAAATATCATAACCTGCTGAATATTTTAAGATATACAAACCTTATCACCAGCAAATTAGCCCCCTTTTACAGCCCCCATAAATCTTATTCACTATCCTATGTTGCTTTCACTGTGGCAGTTCTGATTCTGTAAGTTCCCTCCTCAACGGGTTAAAATCATCAGTTTTTTCAGCTCTATTTGATATTATTAGGTACCGTTGTACTTTTCAACGGTTTTTTTATTAACCTTATAGCAGAAGGAGGCAGTTATGAAAGTTTCACAGGCAGTTACATTTTGGTTAAACTATCACCGGGCTAATTCCAGTAAAAATACCAGCAGAGCCTATAGAGAGCTTCTGGAAAGATTTTGTCACGAAAACGGCGAAAAAGATTTACAAGAGCTAACATCTGATGAAGTTCTGGACTTTCTGAATGGCATCACTGAAGGCAAAAAACCGCAAACCAGGAAGACCAGGTTCTCACACCTCACATCCTTTTTCAATTTTACCAAAAACAATGTTGATCAAATTTTTCAAAATACTTGTGACAGCCCGATAATGAAAAAGATGTTCAGGGCTAAAGCATTAGCGGCTTGGGATATCCTGGAAAAGGAAGTTGTTGATGAAATAATTTTCAAGACTGACATAAGGAATCCATATTCATTCCTCAAAAAAATCGCCGATAGGCTCAAAGATTATATCAGGAGAAACGCCATTCAACCTGAGGAGCGCATTTTCCCGATATGTTATGAGACGGCAAGGTCAATAGTCAGGAAGGCCGGCGAGAAGGTTGGAGTACGTTTAAGACCGCACGATCTGAGGTGCCATGCTGCGACTTTTGCGAGCCGGAGTGGTGTACCTCCTGAAATCATTAGCAAAATCATTTTGCGGCATATAAATTTATCGACCACGCAGCTTTATTTGGGAAAAATCAGTGATGTTGAAGCGATAAGGTGGATAGAAAATATTCATGGATAGTCAGAATCAAGAAAGCCAGGATGGCCGCTGTGATCGGGGTCACCCTGACAATTCATCCTTTAGCAGGTATCTGTATCGGTGAATAGTTCCTGAACAATAAAAAAGATATTTTCTGGTTCTCAACTTTTTCCCAATACTTGATTTAACATATCCTTCAGATCTTTCTTTGAATAAGGTTTGGGCAAAGCCCCTATAAAACCATACGCTCTAAAATTAGTCATTACAGGATCATTGGAATAACCGCTTGAAACGATGGCTTTAATATCAAGGTCAATCTTCATTATCTGCTTAATGACTTCCTTCCCGCCTGCGCCTCCTTTTATAGTTAAATCGAGTATCACCGCATCAAAAGGTTTGCCGGAGTCCATGGCCCTTTTATACAATTCAATCGTTTCAGCACCATCTTTGGCTAATTCAGGTTCATAACCCAATCGACTCAGCATCTCTTTTGAAAGCCTCCTGATCGCCTCTTCGTCATCCATGACAAGAATCCTTCCCGTACGAACAGCAGGTTTTTCTGGTTCCAACACCTTGACTGGTTCTATGCCTACTATCTTTTCTATAGCAGCAGGAAGATATATTATAAAGGTTGTTCCAACGCCTATTTTAGATTCTGCAGTGATGTGACCATCATGTCTGTTAATAATGGAATAGGTTGTAGCAAGCCCCAAGCCCATCCCTTTTTCTATCCCCCTCTCTTTGGTTGAAAAATAGGGATCAAATATCTTGGAGAGATGTTCTTCAGGAATTCCAATGCCATGATCCTTGATAGATATCTTTACATATTTTCCTTCTGAAAGGGGCAAACTTTTTTCTATGGTTCCTAAACTGATGTTGAAATTTTCAGCCTTTAAAACGATTGATCCACCATCCGGCATGGATTCAACTGCGTTAACGATCAGGTTTTTTACTGCATGTTTCATCTGACCTTAGTCAAACTCAACAAGCCGGAGATCATCAGGGAAGATAAATTCACTTTTTACATTGGAATCCGATAAGATTAGATTTGTCGTTTCTTTTACCAAAATTTCTATTGAACTGACTTCCTTAACCGGTGCCCCGCCTTTAGAAAAGGTAATCAATTGTTTGGTCAAATCTCGTGCCAACAAGCTCGCTTCTTCTGCCTCATTCAGGAATTCAGTAACCCCATATTCAGGTTTAACATCATCTTTTGTCATGGAAATATTGCCCATGATAACAGATAAAAGGTTATTAAAATCATGGGCAATACCACCTGCTAAAATGCTGACTGATTCCAGCGTTTGTGCTCGCTGGAGTTGGGCTTCCATGCGAGTTTTTTCTGTTATATCAAGACTTATTTCAACAACTCCCATCAGGTTGCCATCGTCATAAAAAACCGGTTCCCCCCTTGTTTCCAAAATCC
>JAQBHK010000072.1:0-4256 GCA_032127815.1 Desulfobacterales bacterium | reverse complement strand
TTTTTGGCCAAGCAGGGCTACGATCAGATATACGGTGCCCGTCCTTTAAAGCGGGCCATTCAAAAATATATCGAAAATCCACTTTCCATGGAAATTATTCAGGGCAATTTACAAGAAGGCTCTGTAATAGAGGCTGATGTGGAAGGTGAACGCATGGTTTTTAACCCGCACTTCTCATAAACAACAAACCCGGCGTTAACAACCGGGTTTGTTGCTTTTATGCGCTCAGAGCCCTTGGCAGCTTATGCAGTTTTGGCGCTGCTCAGGTATGCATTCACAAATTTTTCATTATCGACAGCAGTAATTGCTTGCGGCAGCCTTTCCATGGCCAGGTCAATTGCCACATCTATCAGTTCGTCTTTGATAGTGTTGCGGGCCTGCAATATAGAGGCATCAATCCTGCGGTGGGCATCTTCCAGCATCACCCGGCTTTGCTGCTGAGTCGATTCAACAATTTTAAGCTTTTCCCTTTCTCCCTGTTGCACAATCCTTTTCTTCAAATCAGCAAAACGGACATCGCTCTCTTCAATGGTTTTTTGAATCTCTTGTATTTTTGCATTAGCATCTTCTTTTTTTTCTTCAAGCTCTTCAATTTCCCGGGACAGGTCTTCTTTCTTGCTCCGCAAAAAATTCTTGAGCGGAGTTTTGGCATACCGGTTGAGCACGAAAACGATAATGCCGAAATTAACCCACCTCATAATCAGGTCATAGGTGGGGCGCCAGTTGCTTGTTTTTTCGGCAGCAAAAGCTTCGGGACCACCTAGATGCAGGCCCAAAACACCCAGCGATATCCCGCCAAACACCCACAATAGTTTAGAAACGGATTTCACGAACCGAGCCTCCGATCCAGCATTTTTTCCATGATATTGACCGCCAGAGCTTCTGATTCTTGACGGAGTTTTGTTCTGGCCTGGGAAATTTGAGCGGCAACTGCTGTTGCAGTTTTTGCTTTAATCGAAGATATTTCTTGTCTGGCAGATTCTAAAATCTCCACCGCCTCCCGGACGCCTTGTTCTTCAATTTCGCATCGAACGCCCTGCGCTTTTGATCGAACCGTTGATTCCTTGGCTTTCAAAGTAGCGGTCAGGCGCTCAAGTTCTTTGGTCGCATCAACGGTATCCAGCTTGATCTTTTCCATAAAACTTTCTCGTTCACCCATGACACTGCGTAACGGGCGAAACATGATACGGTTGATGATAAACAGAAAAACCAAAAAAGCGACCAGCTGGTGAAACAGGGTTGCATTGATACTGATAAGCGCTATGTTGCTGACTATTTCCATATACCGGCATCCAATTTTAAAACTTTACGAATTAAACAACAAATAAAAGCAGCAATGCAATCACCAGTGAATAAATCCCGGTGGACTCGGCCACCGCCTGACCCACCAGCATAGTTCTGGTGAGAAGGCCGGCCTCTTTGGGGTTTTTACCGATGGCCTCACATGCTTTTGCGGCGGCCATACCTTCACCGACACCGGGCCCGATGGCGCCAAAGCCCATGGAAATACCTGCGCCTATGTAAGCTGCCGCTTTGACAATATCTGCACCTTCGATTGCCATTTGATTCCTCCTAAACAATTTTTGGGTTAATCGTTAATATTTTTAGTTGGTTGTAATTACACTACAAAAATCAGGATCAGCGCGATGACCAGAGAATAAATTCCCGTTGATTCGGCCACCGCCTGACCCACCAGCATCAAGCGTGTCAAATCCGCAACGTGCGCCTGGTTGCGCGCGATCCCCGCTACGGCGCTCTGGCCCGCAATACCTTCGCCGATGGCCGGGCCGATGGCCCCGATGCCCATACATATACCGGCCGCCAGCAAGGCCATGGGCGGTGCTATCAAATCGGTGGCCGGAAAAGTTTTGAACATGAGGATAAAGCTGACCAGCAGGGCATAGATGGCGGTGGTCTGCGTAACCGCCTGTCCCAGCAGCATCACATTGGTCACCGGCGTTGCCGCCAAAGGCTGCCGGGCAACACCTTCACAACTGGCTTGCGCAACCAGACCGCCTCCCAGCCCGGAACCGATGGCGCCGAAACCGGTCGAAATTCCTGCGCCCAGAATGGCCGCCCATGTCGGTGAAACCGGGCTTTTTGAAAAATCCGTAAACAATAAAATAAAGGCTACCACCAGCGCAAAGATGGCCGGGGTCTGGCACACCGCTGAACCAATCAGCATGTTGGTGGTTAAACGCCCGCCCATGGCCGGCTGCCGGGCCATACCGGTGCAACAGGCCCCGGCAGGATATCCCGCGCCCACACCGGCGCCGATGGCCCCCATTCCCATAGCCAAGCCGGCACCCAGCAGAACGGGCACCATCAGAATATGCGCCGCAAAGTTCGTGAACAGAAGCATCATGGCGATAACCAGCGCAAAAATAGAAGCGGACTCGGCAATCGCCTGTCCCACCAGCATGGCCTTGAAAATGTCCCCTGACCGTTCCGGATTGCGGGATATGGCTTCATTGGCACTGGCGGCTGTATATCCTTCTCCGATCGCCGCTCCAATAGCGCCGAATCCCATGGCCATTCCGCCACCGCTTAATGCCGCTACACTTACCCAGGTTTGTACATCGTATGCCATAATTTAATTTACCTGCACTGCAATATATACCAACGTTAGCATGGTAAACACAAAAGCCTGAATCGTACCGACAAACACTCCGAAAAAGGCATTCAGAAAAGGTGGTGTAATAAGATTGAACGTCAGATAAGACACCACCAGAATGATAATCGAGCCGCCCATAATGTTGCCGAAGAGACGAAAGGATATGGAAATAACCTTAGCCATTTCCCCGATTATATTCAGCGGTGCCATAATAAATATCGGTTCACAGTAGTCTTTCAGATACCGCTTTAATCCTTTGGACTTGATCCCGGCATGATGGGCCAGGACAAAACCCATAAGTCCGTAGCTCAAAGGCGTGTTGAGATCCTTGGTGGGCTCTTCCAGGTGGGGAATGATCCCCAGCCAGTTGCAGAGCAAAAGGAACATGAACAGGGCGCATATCATGGGAGCGTATTTCTTGGACATTTCCTCTCCCAGGGCATCCTCGGTCAGGCCGTAAAGAGAGGTGATAAATAGTTCACCGACAACCTGAACCGGCCCTGGAATGATGCTTTTTTTTCTGGTGGCCAAAAACCCGAAGCATAGCAGCGCTGTAATGACAATCCAGGTCATTACAATAACTTCAAGGTTAAACGTCAAATCGTAACCCATAATATGAACGATCAGCTGGTGGATTTTGCCTAAATCTTCCATAACTTGTTATTCCCTATACCTGCTTTCCGCGGGCAGACGATATAAGACCAAACACATGCTCCGCCAGAATAAAAAACTGCACAAAAAAGATCCCGAGCATCGTTGAAAAAAGGTTGTATTGTTCAAGCTTAATGGCCATTACCAATGGCACGGCGACAATAATGTATCTGAAAAATATCGATCCGAAAGAAAACAAATAGGTTTTATTCTTTGATTTTCCCAGCCTTAACGGGAGCGTCTCTCCCATTAAGATAAAATTGACGATGCTAAACACCGTTCCCAGGATCAAACCTTTCCCCATAGCCTTTTGACCGATCAGAATTAAGAAAAACCCGATAAAAATAGCCGCCGTTATGGCCTTGGAACTGTATTTCTTCTGGGTCTGCCTAAGCGCTTCCATGGTCGGAATCGTTATTATCCTTTATGTTGACTTCCGTTACTTCAAGAATTTGACGGTACACAACGACACCGCCGCCGATTACTCCTAAAATCGTAAAGATCGCTACAAAAACACCTTTGGTTCCAAGCAGTCTGTCCAGATATCTTCCAACAAAAAAACAGAAAAAAATGCACCCTGCCATTGTAAGGCCGAGTTGCGTTACAATTGAAAGGTTTTCAATCCAGGCGCGATTTTTCTTAAAGTCAAAAAACATCCTGCCGCCATCGGCATCGGCCCCCATCAACAACTTTCTAAAATTGCTAAGTTATTTAATTTTCATGGACAATTTCAAAAACAAAGCGTAAATTCTTTAACAGAAATGATTCTACACTGTCAAGCAGATAAGTAATTTTTTGCCTGCTCGGCGCTCTGCGCGGGTTTGCGGCTGCGGCATGCAGGCGTACGCCGCACCGCAAACCCTTGCTTGTCCCGCCGTAGCCCTTTTTCAGGCGACGGCGGATGCGGCCTTACGTCTTCGCCAAGACTTCGCCGTACGCGTGACCAGGACAAAAATTGCTCATTTATGCATTGGACACCCATCGTATTCAT
>JAQBHK010000071.1:0-24140 GCA_032127815.1 Desulfobacterales bacterium | reverse complement strand
CCTGTAGTCGTTATGGACAATAAGACGGCATGGGTGATTTCTTCGGGAGCAGCGCCGGATGCCAGGGCTTTGCGCGTATGGGACATGACAGCGCCCCTGGAATTGGCACCCATAGCGATACCTAACTTGATAAGATCCTGAACCTTTTGATCCAGAGGCCCGGCCTCCCGCGTGGAAATTCCCAGCTGATTATAAGCTTTTGAAACTTCCGGAAATTTGCTTGTAAAGTTCTCATACATTTTCGGCAGATACATAATCCCTCCTTTGTTGGTAATAGGGTATAATCTATACTAATGTAATGCTATATTTTCAACTCATATTTTTGTTTTTTTTCGATGAGTAAGGCCGCATCCGCCGTCGCCCGAAAAAGGGCTATGGCGGGACAAGCAAGGGTTTGCGGTGAGGCATACACCTGTACGCCGCAGCCGGCCTCTTTACAAGCCGCAGGCGCAACCCCGCAGGGAACGCCGCTCATCGGGAGAATAGCCGTTTATGGATGGAAACCAATTAACTATTGACATGGGTACCACATAGTGTATAAAAATATCGACTTTTGTTTTATAAATAGACTCTTGGAGTTGCCATGAATCTTGAAGAATTTAAAAAATACCGCAAAATGCTGGGTAAGACCCAACTGCAGATGTCCCAGCTGTTGGGAACGTCCATTAAGGCTGTACACAGTTATGAACAGGGCTGGCGAACCATACCGACCCATGTGGAGCGACAGATGTTTTTCCTGATTTCCAGAATACAGGAAAACAAGAAAAACCTGAAGCCATGTTGGGTAATTAAAAAATGTCCCCCGGAACTTAAGACCCAATGCCCGGCCTGGGAATTTGAATCCGGTACGCTATGCTGGTTTATCAATGGTACGATTTGCGACGGCACCGCTCATAACAACTGGAAAGAAAAAATGGTAAAATGCCGGTCTTGTGATGTTTTTACGACAGTTCTTTAAACGAAACACATTCCTTATCCCCAGTTGAACCAGGACTTATTCACATTTCTTAAGCCGCTCAGACTTTCAAATACGGTACGACCCGCAATCCTGGATTGTCTATTGCCAAGCATTCGTGCATCATAGAGATCGATATCAAGATGGCAGTTCTGACAGAGGCCGCCGTGCACCACAAGGCAATCTCTTTTTTGCCGATCTTTTCGCCGGCCAAACCCTGGGAAAGACCAGATCTTATACCGTTTTCAATGACAAAACCTGAGTCTTAAGTTTTGAAAGGTATCATGAAAAACTTTAAAGTTTGCGGCAGCGAATATGAAGAATTTTTAATCCGCATGGAAGAATTCCACGGCTATCGTTCTCCCGGGATACTGCTGGGCGGCCTGATGCTGGATACGGCGCTGGAAAAGCTGGCCGCAGAAATATTGGCGGCGGCCCCGAAAATAATTATCCACCGGCCGGTTCGCCTTGCCCGTGCTCTCAAGGATTCGCAACCGGTACCGACGGGTCCCTGCCCTGGGTGCGGGGAATCCTACCCGCTGAAGCATGGGCCGACCTGCCCTGCTTGCCGGGGCGACGCATATTATACTTACCGCACGCCATCCGAAGACGAGTAGCGTTGAGTAAAGAGCCTGGTCCAGAGGGCCAAGCTTTGGATTACTCCTGAAAGGGGCTGTTTTACTGCAAATTGGACAAGTTCAGGACAAAATATAATCTAAACCAACAACTGCACGGTAACTTTTTCACCGGCTTGTATTTTAGTAACGCCCTCGGGTATAAGCAAGAGTCCTTCCGCCTCGGCAAGGTCTCTCAATCGACTGCTGCCCTTGGCCGGGCGGAAACAACTTTGGTCCTTATTAATTTGGAAAAAACCGAAAACCGCCTGGGTCCAGTCCGACTGGCCTTCAACCGTTTCTGCCAGTTCCGTTATAATCTGCCTTAGTCCGGGAGTCTTACAGCCTGCCAGCTTTAAAATGCCCGGCAGGGCCAGTTGAAGGAAAGCGACCAGATTCGACGGCGGGCCTCCCGGCAGTATGAAAACCGGCTTGCCCTGAAACATCCAGAGACCGACAGCCTTGCCCGGACCTAACCGCACCCGGTGATAAATTTTTTCCCAGCCCAATTCATTTAGTACACGTGCCATTAAATCCCGATCCCCTGTCCAGGCCCCCCCGCTGGTAATGACCGCATCATTTTGTTTTATTCCAAACAAAAGTTTTTCTTTGAGTATACTCTCTTCATCCAAAATAATATCGAGCTCGGTTTTGAAACTGTAACGCCGGCACCAGGCTGCCAGGGTCAGCATATTGCTGGCATAAAGTTTGCCTTCCGTTAACGGTTGACCCGGAATAACCAATTCATCTCCAGTGGCGATCAAGGCCACTTGCGGTTTGCGATACGTCCGGATGCGGTCGCGTCCTCCGGCAGTCAGAAAACCGATCATTCCGGGAGCCAGCACACGGCCGGCTTCAATGAGGACTTCATCTTTAGCAATATCCTGGCCTCTGCAAAGAATGTTGCGGCCCGGCTCAGCGTGGGCTTCAATGCTGACATGATCATCGTCGCGGCGGGTAAATTCTTCGGCCACGACTGCGTCCGCATTTTCCGGCAGCAGCGCCCCCGTAAGTACCCGCACGGTGCTGCCCGGTTCAACCGCCAAACGCCTTTTTTCCCCGGCAGCGGCAATGCCGTCCAGTCTCAGCCTTACGGCAGTGCCGTGTAAAGTGCTTTCAATATCCACCGAACGCACAGCATAGCCGTCTTTCATGGAGACATCGGCCGAGGGCGCATCGACACGCGCCCGTAATATTTCAGCGGATACGCAACCGACACTCTCTGCAAGGGTCTTTTCAACGACTTCAAGCGGCTTGATCTTGCTGAGAGTGCGTTTCAGGGCTGTTTTAAATCCAATGAATTGTCCCGGTGTTGACCGTTTCATAATAAAGTGAATATCCTCTTTGCAAAAATAACAATGGCGACAACAACGATTCCTCCTAAGCATTTTTCCATGGTCCGGGGCGATAAGCTCGATGAGCCCATAAATGATCCCAAGTAACCTCCGATTAAAACAGCAACTATTAACGGAAGAAATGCGATTAGATCGATGCGCTGATGCTGGAGGCGAGCGATCAACCCTGATAAAGAATTCACCCAAATAAAAACAGCACCACAGGCAGCCGCTTCTTTAGGTGAGCCTAAACCCAAAACAATAATCAGCGGAACAAGGAAAATGCCGCCGCCAATACCAACGGTACCGGCAACGAATCCTAACACAGAACCGGCCATTAACGATATTATTATTTTCCGGGTTTTGCTGACATTCAGCTTTAACGAAGCATTTTCCCAAACATAAATTCGTATTGCAATAAGGACCAAACTGATAAGCAGTATCCAGTAAAAGGTCTCTTTAGCCAGTTTGAGAGAACCGCCCAGATAAGACATGGGAATGGAAGCGATAAAAAACGGTAAAATGAGCTCCAGGCGGGCATGCTTTTTGCGAATAAAATTAAAACTTCCAACAGAAGTAACAAACAGATTCAGCGTTAATGATATTGTTGGAATGGCAACATAGCTTACACCAAAGATCGCCATTAAAGCTGTAAAGGAAGATCCGCCACCCAACCCTACGGACGAATACACAAAAGCTACTGCAAAAAATAATACCGCTAAGACATATAAAGATATTACAAGTTCTTCCATTATTACAAACCTAACAAATAATGACAAGTTGCTGGGGAATTTTTGGACAAAACACTCTATTTCTAATCAAAGAGCTGGGTTCAGAGGTTCAATGTTCAAAGGTTTACCCGCCTTTGGCGGCGCCGCAGGCGACCAGGGTTCAGAGGTTGACCCCCGCATTTCATTACCCCTATAGAATCAATGGGATCGAGAAAAAGCGCGCAGCGATGAACCCTGAACGCTGAACCCTGAACCCCTGAACGGTTACATCTGATAAATGACCGGGTCTGAACTAAAATAAAACCATATCTTTGGGGGATGAACTCACCAGTTTCATGAGGCGGCCTTTGTGTGAGTTACGGAAACAGCCTTTGCAAGGTTAAAATACCTTATCAGAAAATCGGCCAGTTTTTGCCCGTCGTCGGGAGAAAACCGAGGCACGCCCAAATCAATCGGATCATCGCTTATCAGTGCCAGTAAGCTTTTGTCACCCTTAAATAACGGAGCTTTGTGAACCTCTGACCTGAAAACCTCCAGCTTCGGCAGATTTTCATTTTTATAACCTTCGGTCAGAATAATATCCATCTCGGGTAGAAGCGCCGTGAGTTCTTCAGGGCTGTGATCGTGCTCCACATCCCTGACCATACCTATCTGGTAGGGTGAAGAAATTATGGTAGCGGATGCGCCGGCCTTTTTATGCCGCCAGCTGTCCTTGCCCGGCTTATCCATTTCAAAACCGTGCACGTCATGTTTTATGGTCCCCACGGCATAGCCGCGTTGGGTGAGTTCGGAAATCAGCTTTTCCAGTAGAGTGGTTTTCCCTGAGCCGGAATAACCGACAACTGAAACAACTGGGGATGGTTTTCCCCAGATCATATCTAACGATTTGTTTTTCTGGTCATTTTTACCCATTTTATCTGTCAAGATTATCCTCCGGTTGTACGCCGCATCCGGCAGCACTGGTTACTGTTGGGATACAATCATCTTTTTTACTAAAGATGCCTTCAAATATTTTATCATCAGAAGCCCTGCATTCTTTTAATAAAAGCTTGTATTTCTTAATCAATTCCTTACCTTCCCTGGATAGGTGCGTGCCGTTTTTTCTGTCGGCATGCACTATTTTCGCGTTTAAGTTCTTTTCAGTGGCTTTGATTTTACTCCAAACCGCTTTATAAGACATTTTCATCTGTTTGGCCACCTGATTCATTGACCCGGTCTTTTCGATGTTCTCCAAAATTTCCATGCGGCCTTTGCCTATGATGATATTATTATGTTCATCCACGATCCACTGGCTTGATCTTAATTTAAGGTTTACCATTGCTCTGATAAGTCTCCCTTCTACCTGGTGTCCATCCATAAATGACCCTTATTGCGCTAAGTTAATGTTTCAGCTGCACTTTCCGAAAGGGCAATGCGGGTAGACACATTCCGGGCAGTCTTTACAAAACCCTCCATGTCCCAGAAAGGCCAGCTCCTTTTTACCGATACGTTCACCGGCTAAAATCCGGGGCAACACCAGATCCAGTGCCGTGATGCGGTGATACAGGCCGCAGGCCGGCACACCCAGCAGCGGCACATCTTTCAAATATGCCACCAGAAACATGGCCCCCGGAAGTACCGCCGCCCCATAGTGCATCTCGTTAGCTCCAGCCGCGAGTATGCCCTGGCGCGTTACATCATCCGGATCAACGCTCATTCCGCCGCTCAAGAGCAGCAAATCGCACCCCTGGTCCAGGTGAGAATGAATGGCCTCGCTGATAATTTCAGCATCATCCGGTGCAAAGGTCACCCCGGAAACCTCGCTGCCCAGGGCCGTGACTTTTTCAGTCAAGATAGGCGCAAAACGATCTTCGATCAGGCCGTGGTAGACCTCATTGCCCGTGACCATCAGACCCGCTTTTGCTTTGCGCAGAGGCCGCACCGCCAGCACCCCGCCGTTTTGCTGAGCGATGGCTGCAGCCCGTTCGATGGGAGTGCGCTTCATTATCAGCGGAATGGGCCGGGTAGCGCCGATCTGCTCGCCGCGCTTTACCAGAGTGTGGTTGTGCAGCGTGGCACACATGACCTCGTCAATCATGTTAAAGGCGGCCAACGCGGCCGTGTCCACCACCAACAGACCGTCTCGATCTGCAAACAGGCTTATTTTTCCCTCACGGGGCTTATTTTCCCATTTAACACCTTCACCGGCCAATGCTCCGGCCAAAATACCGGCGGCTTCGTCTTCATGAATCTCGTTCTCATCGAGATCCACAAGGTATAAATGGTTCTTCCCAAGCTTTTGAAGACGACACAAATCTTCATTGCAAACAGTATGCCCTTTTCGAAAAGCGGGCCCCTTGAATTCTCCGGGGCGAATTTCAGTGATATCGTGGGCTAATTTTATTCCGACCGCATCTTCTAATTTTATGGTCTTTAGCATGTCTATATCTCCTTTAGGTATAAAATTTTTCTATATCGAAGTTTAAAAGTCGAAAGATTTTTTAAGCCGAATTCTTTACCTTGGCATTTTGTGTATCAGGTTCAAGCAAAATCGGAGCCCAGTTCATATCCGGCCAGGTAACCTCGCGGGCATTTGAAAAATAGGCCCCCCGGGCGCATGGCCTGCAAAGAGCATTCCCGTTTTCAACCACCTCACGGTGATCGCGTACCATTTGCCCGCAGCGTGTGCAGGCCGTTTTGTAGCGCGTGGGTCCGGGCAGATCAAACTCGCTGAGATGGACCTCCACCTGCTGCACCCGAAAGAGCACGCTGTTCGGCATACGCTTGTAGGCTTCCAGCTGCCGGGGAGATTTTTCTGCAATCTCGGGGGCATAAACGCATGCCAGATCCCGGGCCTCCTCGGTGGAAAGCACCCTGAATGCCCGGCTGCTCTCCAGGTTCACAAACGTTGCAGCCATAATACCGTAATCCATGAATTTCAGGGAGCGGCGACCTAATTTAACTCCGGTGACATGCGCAACAGCATCAGCAGCACAACGGTCCATCTCCACATAGACAATCAACTTTTTTATCTGGGCGTGACTGCCGGGGTCGTTCAGCCCGATAAGACCACAGCCCAGCATGGCCATGCGCACACCGACGACCTGCCCCGGACAAAGATGCCCGTGAACGGCGGCCGAACTTTTTAAAAGCAATTCAAAGTCTTGCATTATCTCACCTGATGACATCCTTATGTTAACATTAACATAACATATTATAAAAAAAATTTACCTGACTATGATGAATTCGTCAATTTTAATGCAGCTTAACATAGCGGCTAAATACAACTCCGGTTATAAGCAAATAAAACCCGGCAGCCAAAGCTGCATACCCGAAAATAAAATAAAGTACTCGGTACCAGAGGGCCGGGGGCTTTGTTGTAACAATTTCTATTTTTTTTTCTTGCCGGAGGCGCTCGGCCCAGGCTGGTTTTTCCTCCACCAGCTCATGCAGCGCAACACTTCCTGAAAACATAGCCTCATTCATGGGAAATTTGGAAGGTGAAAAATTCCCGAAAAAGAAATGAATGATAAAAATAAAAGACATTGCCAAAATTGCTTCAGCCCTGTGCAGCAGAGCGGCTATATTAAGGATCCAACCGGGCATTATACGGCATATCAGCACAGGATACATTAGCATTACACCGGTAGTCCCCAGCAGCGGTATGCCCCAAAAGACCCCCCAATATCCGAATTTTTCCCAATAGGCCCAGCGGTCTATTTTGGGTAACGAGCCGAAACCGAAAAAACATAGCGTCCGCTGCCAAAGATGCTGGATATCTTTAAGATTGGGAACGATAGAATCCGGCCCAAAGATGCTTTGTATAAGGTTTTTTCGGTCAATCTTTGTTAATAGATACATAATGTGAACCAAAAAACCTGTAATCATCAAAATGCCCCCCACCTTATGGAGCAAAAAAGCGGTTTTATACCCGCCCAAAATACCGGTCAGCTTATGCCCCCAGGTTGTAGCAATGAACAGACGACTGAAGCCGGTAGCTGCCTGATTAAGAAAGGTCAGAACGATCCACAGGTGAAACACCCGTTCCAGTTTGCTGTATCGTTTAATGAACATCTTGGGGGTCATTCTTCAGGCCTTTCCTTTTTGGGGAACAGCTCCTGTAAAACCACCTTAAAACGATCCGGTATAAAGTCGGCCAGACCGCCAATCCCGTCTTCCCCTTTCTTCATTGCAATCTCTTGCAGGATCATCATCAGACTGTGAGGAACAAAAAAAGCCATCGTGCCCACCAAAAGCAGGACCATAAACCAGTTGGCATAAAAAAAGGCTGGAAAACTCTCTTTGGTTGTCAGTGCTCCCGGAGCAGGTTCATGAATAATATATGTGGCAAACAGGTCGTTGGCTCCCTCGTGACATGTGGCGCAAACGTAAGCATGCCGGCGAATAGGGTTCATCGGGGAGTAGTAGTGTTTAATGGCGGGAATCGGCTCCGGCCCGTGACACTGGCGGCAGTTAATCCCGCCCCTGTCTGCGTGAACGCTACGGGCCTGTTGAGTATGGCATTCAGTGCATGTACGCTTCTCATAAAATTTGAGCCCCGCATGGGCGTCCGGCAGGTAACTGCGGATGCGCACACCAGCCGCCGTGGGGCTCAGCAGAACAGTGCTATGCAAGATACCAGACGCACTCAGCGTATCGCGCTGCCGGTTGAGAGGGCTGACTTCATATCCTTCATAGTATCCGGTTCTTACGCGCTCGCGATAGCGTCTGATAGAGGAGGAAACCTCTTCCTGGGTTCGACCCGATTCTGGAAAACCTATTACAAGCACGGCAAGCCCGATTAAAACCCCGACCACTCCCAAAAAATATATGATCCGGTTTTTTTTAATAACGGCTTTATTCAAGTCTCGCTCCTCATTTTCCCGACTGCCCGGAACGCAGATGCACGCTAAAAGGTTTGGGCATGTCCTGCTTTTTGGCCGCTTCCAGAAAGCCGGCCAAAGCCTCAACCGGCGTATCTTTGTGATGATGGCAACTGCTGCATGCATTCGGTCGCTTTGCGTTGCTGCCGGCCTTCAATGTTTCCACAGGACTCATAAAAGTGAAGGTATGGTTGATAATGTCTCCTGTCTCTGCGCTTTTAGCAGCTCTGGGCATATGACACCCGATACAATTGACAAACGCGTGTAGAGCGTGGGCATAAAGGTTTTTGACCATGGTGTGGCACGAAAGACACTGCTGCGACCCGGACTTTAAGGTCTGAAATTGAGTCGGAGGCACGCCCAGCTGATGGACGTAATGACACGACGTACAGGAAACGCCTTTTTGAGCATGTATGGATTTCTGCCATTCCGGATATTGCTGGTGATGGCGGTCAAAAACCTCATCGTCATAAACGCTCTGAAGGTTTTCGTCTGCAAAGCTGACGGATTTAAAATACGGTCCCAAGGCTTGGCCGGGAACATGGCCCACCGGCCAGTAGGCTTCTTGGACTAGAGTCGATTTGCCGGCGGAATGACAACCCCCGCAGATTTGGGTCCTTATCCCGGCAGAAAGCTTTGACGGGTTGACAATGGTCAAGCGTTTGTCAAAAACAGCCTTCTTGGGCAAGGCCACGTGGCGTGAGCCGGGGCCGTGGCAGGCCTCGCAGCCCACAGCCGGTTCAACAAAAGTGTTCTTTTCCAGATCAAGGCCGGTGGAGTGGCAGCCGCCGCATCGATCGTTCCAGGTGTGGGCATCCCAGTCGTTTTCGTGGTAAGGGATCCATGTGTTATTCCAGATGTTGTACTGAACCGGCGCAATATAGAGCTTCTCGTTCTTTTCCACCAGAAAGCGCTGGGTCCACTGGATGCCCATTGTGTACTTTATATCTTCTATTTTAGGAATATAAATCTCATCCACCGGCAACTTCAGCTGATCTCCCAACTTCTTCAAGTCCGCCCGGATGATTTCAGGATTGATTGTCGTGATAATGGCGTCCTGATTCCAGGTGACGTCCTGAATCGTACGGCTGTGGAGGGTCATTTTCCAGGAGTCGTAGTGCTCCAGGTGGCAGACTTTGCACTCCTCCGAACCTACGTAAACCTTCGGTCCATTTGCTAATTTCTCAATCTGAGCTTCTTCGCGAGCGCAGCCTGCCAGCCAAGCGGCTGCCAGTACCGTTAAAGCAACTTTAAAAATTTGGCGCGCTTTCATTTTCACTCCTAATACATATGCGCAAGTAAAACCCGGCAGGTCTATCGTCATGCTGCGTGCTGGTGCTTTTTTTCTTTCAGGGGCAGGAATTTTTCCCCCAACGTGTAAGTCAGGAAAAGAGCTCCGAGAACCCCACCGATAAAAAGCACTTCCATGAAGGCCGGCAGATATGAAGGCAGGCCGGCCTGGATAACCGGATAAACCTGGGCAGCGACGATAAAATCGTATCTCATCACGTACACACCTACTAAAACCATGACCGAAGCGACCAGCACTCCTGTTATTTTCCTTTTGCCGGCCGCATAAAGTAAAATCGGTACAGGCAAGACCGTGCCGATGCCGATTTCAAACACCCAAAAGGCAAAGCTAAATGGTCCTTTCAGAAAAAGCATGATTGGTTTAACTTTGCTCGGTGTAAATAACCCAAATCCCATCTTGTAAACGGTAAAGAGCAGTCCGACACTCAAGAGCAGGGCCAGCACTTGAGCCATTTCAAATATAAGCGACATATATTCCTCGGGAATTTCCTCTCTTTTGAGTTTGTAGGTGGCGATGGACACGGCCAGGAGCCAGGCAAAACCGCAAAATGACGCCGAAAGCAGAAAATAGACCGGATAATAGGATCCGTACCATAAGGGTCTGGCTTCGATATGACCGAAGAGGGCTCCGAGAGTGTTATGGGCCGCAAGTCCGGAAACAAGGGCCGCTGCACCGACGGCCTGGAGCAGCCTGTGATCCTTTAACACGGCGCCCAAGCGTGAATCGTCCAGTTTCTTGAGTGCCAGGTAGCTGAAAATGGTTCTTTCTACACCATCGGTCTGATCGGACCGCTCAATCAGTTCGGGCCGGGCCAATAGCCAGTATTCCACGCTGATGAAAACAATATAAAAGGTATAAAGAGTTCCCATCCACCACATGGCCGAACGGAAATTGGGCGTCAGCGCGTTAAAAACCATGGCTCTTTCCGGATGTCCCAGATGGGCACCGATGGAAATCATCCCGAAGATGATGGTAATTAGGGCTAAAAATACGCCGCGCTTTGCGACCAGTTCATAGCGCTGCATGCCAAAGACGTGGCCCAGAGAAGTAACAATGCAAAGCCCTGTGCTGGAAACCACCAGAAAGACGTAATTGGAAACCATCGTCACCCAAATCACGTGGATGGAAAATTCGAATATCTCCAGGTTGTAAATCAAAGACATCAAAATAGTGTATGCAGCCAGTCCCATCAAGGCAACGAGGACGCTGATCCAGATATAAAAAGCCGGAGAGCGCTCCATATCGTTTAATAGTATATCGAGGTAGTTTTTAACCTGATTGATCATGATCCCTCTTGTCTGTATTGCGCGTCAGGGTGGCATATGTGTACATAATCCCGGCCAGAGCCGAAGCGCCCATAAACCCGGCCCCGGTGATTCTGAGCTTGTCCAGGTTCTGGTTGACCACTTTCCGGGGGGCGACAACCAACCCTAAATCCTGGGGGCGGGCGGGCAGAATGGTCAGCATATCTGTTCCGCCGGCCTCTGTAAGACCCAAGATGTATCTTGCGCTTTTTTCTTTACTGACACGCCGCTTGGCCGCTAGGATTATTTCATGTTTGTACCCGAAAGACAGCGCTCCTGCCGGGCAGGCGGCTACACAGGCCGGTTTGGAATAGTTAAGCAGAATTCTGTCGTAACAGAGGGTACATTTGCGGGTAACCCGTTTTTCAAAATCAAACTGCGGCACTTTATATGGGCAGGCCTGATAACAGTAGCGGCAGCCGATGCACCTTTTCTCGTTAACTACCACATTTCCGCTGGGCAGCTTGGTGATAGCCCTGACCGGGCAAACGCCGGCGCAAGCCGGCTGAATTCAGTGCTGGCAAGCCCAGTGTTCATAGGTTTGCTGTTCACGGTTTTTGGTGTCGGTCCGCAGGTTAACTACAACCCAATTGTGGGCGGACAGATGCGTTTTCCGATCGGAGACCAGTTCGTCTCGCTCGACCTTCAGCTTGTTCCACCGCTTACAGGCGGACATACACCGCTTGCAGCCGATACATAGGGTGGTATCCACCAGTTTGCCGTATGGCTGCGTTTGTGCACCGGCAACGCCGGCAGCCCCCAAAGTTGCGTAAACCGACGCGCCGCCCAGCATTTTCAGAAAACGTCGCCGGCCTATATTTGTCACAGCCTTATTCATTTAACCCTACCGCAAATTCCTGAATTCTTTTCAAATTATCCTTAAGGTTCTTATTTCTTTAAATGCACGGTAAAGGGCTTGGGCATATCATTCGTTTTGGCCGCTTCTATAAAATCGGCCAAAGCTTCGGCCGGTGTGTCCTTGTGGTGATGGCAACTATTGCAGGCATTGGGCTGCTTGTCATAGCCTCCGGCTTTGATAGTGGCCTCGGGAAACATGAACCTGAAGGTATGGCTGTGCGCATCTCCGGCTTCGCCGATCTTGGCTACACGGGGCATATGGCAGCGAACACAGCTACCAAAGGTATGAATGCGGTGTACCGAACGATACTGTACGGTCGAGTGGCAGCTTTTGCACAGCCGGTCTTCAAACAAACGGGTCTTGGAAATGATAGAGTCCAGCAGGGTGGCCGAGTCCCCGGTAGATGTCAGCGTAGTCTTGGTTTTGTGTACATTGTGGCAAGTGACGCAAACCACCCCCACTTTGGCATGTTCGCTCTGCTTCCAATCCAGGTACTGCTGGTTGCTGTATTTGGATTCTCCACTGGGCCAGAAGTAGTCGGAATAACCGTTATTACTGTCGGCCTCTTTGAAATGGAGCCTAAGGTTTCCCACGCCTCTGATGTGTTGGTATTCCGACGGAAAGGCGTATTTGCCCGAGGGGTCCCGGCCCCTGGTGTGACATGTTCCACATATCTGGGCCGCCTCTAAAGCGGTCAGACGTGATGCTGTGATGATCGTTTGAATCTCGAAACCGGGAACAGCCTCGACGTGGTTGCTCCCCGGTCCATGGCAGGCCTCACAGGCAACTCCCATATCGACAAAGGTTTTATTTTCAACATTCAGACCGGTCACATGGCAGCCGGCGCATTCGTTAAACCACTTTCTTTTTTCAGGCTGATCAGGAAAATAAGGCTTCCATTCCCCTTTGGAAAGATTGTACATGGCCGGCAGAACAACGATTTCGTCGCCTTCTTTTTTCAGATACTGCTGCCTCCATTGGCTGCCCAGAACGAAATCGATCTCTTTTACAGAAAAAGTTCTTACAGCGTTGGGGGTAACAAAATCACCGTGGATTATCTCCGGATCTTTCCTGGCATC
This sequence comes from Desulfobacterales bacterium, assembly GCA_032127815.1. Classification (GTDB taxonomy): domain Bacteria; phylum Desulfobacterota; class Desulfobacteria; order Desulfobacterales; family UBA11574; genus Desulfatibia_A. The sequence continues at coordinate 11,090 of JAQBHK010000071.1, read as the reverse complement.
CCGCACCATTCTGGCATGCAAAGAAGTTTTCCAATCAAGATATGTCCTTTCGTGGCACTGTTTGCAGGTTTCTGCGCCAACAAAGGTCGCATTGGTTCTGTTTTTGAATTTGCCCTCAAGCTGAGATTCCGTGTTGGTCAGTTCTGTTTTTTTCAGTGCAATCGTTGTAGCGATGACCATTAGCAAGGCCAGGATGAAAACAGCCCCGATAATTAATGGTATCTTTGGAATACTCTTCATTTCCAAGCTCCCTGGCGTCGTTAAGCGACACCATCTCCATTACGATTCATCTCTTCCATCTCCAGCTCGATGAAGCTGCGGGTCAATGCCGCTATTGCGCGATAAAACGGCGATTCCGTCTCTACAATAACCTTTTCACAAATAGATGGGACCCAGCAGATCAGGTGTTCCTCGATGAATCTCTTTTCCACCTGCCGGCATGCCCGGGCCTGGCCGGAATCCTCCTTCCAGGCCTTCTCTTCACGAAGCGTAAGCTGCTGCATGAATTCAAACTCCACACTGATATGATCCGGCATTCCCTTGAATTCTTCGTTATAACTCAGCCCGGTTGCCTCTATAAACCTCTTGACTTCGACAGTGGATGCGCCCCAGAGCTTGCCCCATTGGCCGTCTTCGCGTTGGTGATGGACCGATTCATGGGGAGAGATGTGTTTGCCGGGGCCTAAAAAAAGGTGGGTATACTCTACCGCCAGGTCCTCCAGCAGCTCCGCTTCGGGTTTCTGCATAAGGCCATCGAGGCCCTCAACATCCAGGACGGACAGGGCTCCCAGGAACTGGGGGGTCTTTATCTGCCCAAGGAGATCCGGGGTAATCTCCTGCCCGTAGACCGTGGCCAACAGGCCGTAGATGTCACTGCGGTGCCTCGCCGCGGCACCATGTTCTTTTGTTTCTATATCAGCCAATTTATCCTCCTTTGTACAAGTGACTAAAGTTTAAAGTGCCTAAAGTTAAGGTTTCGCTACACTCAATCTGTTTTTTGAAAGATAGTATTTCGAAACTTTAGCTCACATGAAATTTTAGTTCACTTGCGGAACTTTCCCGATTATCCGGGTTAGCTGCTACCTCCACAATTAGACTCTATGGAGGATTGGAATACTGGAAGACAGGATATAGGGTGGAAAGAAGGTAATATGGCATTTATTATTTCTTTTCTAAATAAACACTTTTTTAAAAATCGTCTATTCCCCTTTGGTCCCGTCATTCCAGTATTCCATTGCCCCTTTCTTCCTAATGGTGAAAGAAAAAGGCGAACTGTTTACGCCTTGGTAACCGTAACGACCGTGTCCATCCAAGCCTGCTGACCGCTGACCGGATCCGGACTATTCGGGATAATCCAGTTGGGATGTACGCCATAGGTATCCCAGGTCTTGAGCTTGAGATCCGGATCATTGTCCCCGGCCATGGGAGCCTTCTTGCCGGAAGCATATCTGCCGTACTCCCAGTGACCCAGGCTGTGCGAGATGGCAATGGTTCCGGGTACGATGCCCTCGGTAACCTTCGCCGTGGTCGTAATTTCGCCGATCTCGGACTTGACCTTGATCTTATCACCGGTTTTGATTCCCAACCGTTGAGCCGTTATAGGGTTGATCTGGCCCGGGTTGTCGTGACAGATCTCCGTCAACCACTTGCAGTTGGCCGAACGGGAGTGAATATGGACCGCCACCTTGTATGTGGTCAGAATAAGCTCATCCTTGCCCATCTTCTCATGCGCGGAAATGGGATAATACGTCGGCAGGGGCGCAATATTTTTGGCCTCCAACAGCTCGGAATACAGCTCGAAGTATCCGGACTTGTTGACCGCATCCGGCTTGAAAGCCTCATAGACCTTGTCGCCGATCTGCTGACCCACATAGGCCGCAAAGGACTTCTTGGTTTTGACGTAGCCTGTTTTCCTGGCTTCGGCTTCGCTTGCGACCTTGGCTTTCTTCCAGTTCCAGTAAACACCGGTGGCCTCGTCCAGGATAACACCTTCTGCCTTTAGATCCTCTTCTTTGACCTCTTTTTTATATCCGAAGTATTTGGGCTTGGCTTTGGTGTCATGCCAGACCCCGTGTTTCTTCATATACTCGAATCCGCCGGCTTCTTTGACGCCCGGCGTCATCTCGCACGACATTTTGACGAACTCTTCAGCCGAGCTGAATCCTAAAGGAAAGCCCAGTCTGTCCGCCAACTCACACACCACGTCCTTGAAGTCACGGCTTTCGCCCATTGGTTTTACAAAAGGTTGCCGGATGTAAAACTCGGGGATCTGGGAAGGCGAAACCATGTCTTCCCAGTCCCACCACTCCAGATAAGAAGGATTGGGCAGGATGAGATCCGCCAGGGCAGCCGATTCGTCGTAGTAGGCATTGACGTTTACGGTGAAGGGAATCAGGCTTTCATCTTTCAGAATGTCGATGTTCTCCTGGCACTCTCCATTGGCGTAGACCGGAGTGTAGCAGTACCACATATATATTTCCGGCCGCCCGGCCTGACCGTCCTTGATCACTTTAAGGATCTGGTGATTCATGTGGTGATTCGGGAAAGAGGCTTGACCCTCGAACCCGTCGGCAATTTTGAGCTTTTTAGCCGTGGGCTTGTTCTCGGGGCCCTTGGGGTACTTCCATTTGGCGCCCACAGCCCGGCAACGGCCGCCCGGATTGTCGATGTTTCCTGTAATAGCGGCCAGCATTTGACATGCTCTTTCCGTATCGGTACCGTTGTGATGGGCCACAGCGCCGCGGTAGCTGACCACGACGGCCGGTTTGGTTGTGGCAAACTCTAAAGCAATGGACTTGATCTTGGCCGCGGGCACACCGCTGATTTTTTCGGCATACTCCGGTGTGTATTTTGCCAAATGTTGCTTTAAGGACGTCACCTTTTCCGCTGTGCTGGCATCGCGGCCTTTGGTGGCTTTGATGAACTTAAAAAATTCCTTGTCGTAGAGCCCGGCATTCATGATCTCCCGGCACATGGCCAAAACGACCACGCCGTCGGTCCCGGATTTTACCGGCACCCACTCCGTAGATTTGGCGGCGGTATTTGAAATCCTGACGTCGAATGTAATCAGCTTCACTTTCCGGTCTACCACGGCATCGATGAGCCTTTGGCTTACGGGAATGCTATTGGTGTGGGCTTCCAGACAGTTACTGCCGATATTGAGAACGAACTTGGTGTTGTCAAAATCCCAGTTGTCGTAGTGCTTGCCCCAGGTCAGCTCCTGGGCTACCCACTTGCCGCCCTCACAGATGGAGGTGTGGTTGCCGATGGTCCCGGTACCATATCCGCCCAGAAAGGCCTTCACAATCTTGTCCGATGAGGCCTTCATGCGGCCGTAGTGGAACATGAATTTTTCCGGGTGGCCCTCGTCGCGCAGTTTTTTCAAACGCGCCGCCAGATCGGTCAGAGCCGCGTCCCAGCTGATGCGCTTCCACTTACCTTCCCCACGCTTGCCCACCCGTTTCATGGGATAAAGAATCCGGTCCGGATCATAGAGCTGGTTGACACCGGCAGCCCCTTTGGCACAGATTTTGCCTTTGCCTCGGATTGAATTCGGCTGCCCCTCCAGTTTGACGAGCCGGCCGTCTTCCACAAAACCGATCATGGAATCTCTGGTCACACAGCTCCAGCAGGCCGAAGGTATCATCTTTCTTTCAACGCCGGTCTCGGGTGAGAAATCCTTCCCGCCTTCAACAAAATCGACCGTCCCGGCCAGGGCCGTGGAGCCGATCGTCTTTCCGGCGGCCAGGACCGCAGCACTCGCGACGCCAAGCCTCAAAAGATCACGGCGATTTATTTCTCGCTTCATATTATATCCTCCTTTTTAATTTATAACGTCCAGGATGGCATCGTTTTTCTCAAACTTCTTCTGGGCCGCCGCCATCTTCTTCAGCGCTCCCTGGCTGTCGATGTAAAAACACATGGGCATCGTATTTTCCCCCGGAAGCAAGGTGGTTTGCTTGCGATTGTCCACCAACCCGAATTCTTTGGCCAGCTTGGAAACTTCGCTGGCCGGGTCGTTGAGGTCACCGAAGAACCGCGCCCGCCCGGGGCAGATATTGACACAAGAAGGTACCACTCCCTTAGCAATCCTGTGCTCACAAAAATTGCACTTGGTGATGGCGTTTTTGGTCTTGTCCTTGCCGGAAAGCAGCGATTTATCCCAGTTGCGGGCACCGTAAGGACAGGCTTCAATGCACTTGCCGCACCCAACGCACAGAGAGTTGTCAAACAAAATCAAGCCGTCGGGGCGTTTGTAGGTGGCACCGCCGCGGTAGCGAATCTTTTTGCCGTCGGCGGTCATAAACTCCCGCCGGTCCTTGGGATACTCCGGGCACTCCTTGACGCAAGGGGGAATTTCGTCCTCCTTGTTGCCCTCGCAGTGGTTGCAAAGCCGGGGCAAGAAGAGCTTCTCGGAATTGGGATATTTCCCCACAACTTCCTCGTAGACGGCTGCACGGAATGCGCCTAAGGGAACGGCAAACTCGGCTTTACAGGCCACGGTACAGGCACGGCAGCCGATGCAGCGCCGCAGATCAACCACAAAGGCCCATCGGGGCGTTTTGGCCCCAGCCGCCATGGCCTTGCCCGCGGGCATAAGGCTTGCCGCTCCGGTGAGAACCGCTGCTCCGGCTCCTTTGAGCACCTGCCGCCTGGAAAGGGGTAAATTTTTACGCATACTAAACCTCCTTTTTTAAAAAAATGTTTTTACTCTCCTTCTTCGAGATAATTTATCATCTCCTCGAAATGGGTTATAGCCGCATCAATAAGCATGATGGAATACTTCTTATTGTGAACTCCGTTACCGAATTTAACGATGTTCAGATTCTCTTGGCCCTGGTTGAGCCTCTTGCGGGCCTCGACCAGTTTGGGCTCAGGCAGCTTGGCTTTGGCAAGGGCTGTCAAAGCTTCCTGCTCAATCTCTTTGCCGTACTTGATCTCATTGCTCAGTTCGGTCTTCCATTCCTTGAGCATTTTCTTGTGATCCTTGGTGTGGCAACGCACGCAGGTTTTGGCTGAGGCCTTCATGATAATCTGGCCTTTGGCATTAAATTCCTTTTCTATGTGGCAACCCAAACAATTGGTGCGGGCCGTGAACATAAAATCAGGTGTCCTGGAAACCCCCGGGCGCTTCGGCCCGGCCGACAAAAGGCGTTGATAGCGGTGTGGCTCCGGATGACAGGCCGCGCAGCCCGGAAGCCTGGGTTGATTCATGTCTGAGCCGGTATAGGCTGCCATGATGGGCTGGTCTATATCCGCCTTGGTGTGCTGGATCGGCTGGTGGCAGTCCAGGCAGCGGGCGTTCTTTACGGTTACGTGCTTTTGGTGCATCAGCTTTCTGTTGCCGTCTTCCTTGAGGACCTTGGCCCGATCATGGCAGGCCAGGCAGTTCTCCTTTTTTATCTGGCCGGCGTTCAGAACCAGGGCTGTTTTAAGCTCGCCGTCTTCGAATAGGGCTTCGTAGCGACCCCCTCCCGCGGCTTGGATAAGCTCGATATGGCAGCCGGCACAGCTGACATTAGCCTTTTGAAGCATCTCGTGGGTTATCGGCTTTTCACCCGAAGTCTGGATCGGCTTGGTGGGAAGCTCATGACACTGGGTGCATTTTCCCCGGTCCTGGTTGAACCTGACGTTTTTGAAATGGCAAAGGTGACAGGCAGCCTTGGAAACCTCGAATTTTTTGGTGTCGGTCTCATGCTGGTGGCAGGATGTGCAATTTACCTGCTGGCCCTCGATCTGGTTCTTTTTTTCCAGATGAGGTTCGTGCACAAAAAGCACTTTCTCGGTAAATTTGATCTTCTTGGTCTTAAATTTATCGTCCGGTTTGCCGTGGCAGTTGGCGGTCATGCAGCTGGCGTCGCTGATCATCGGTCTGGTTCTGATGGTTTCGCCGCCTAATTTAATGTAAGAGAAGTGCTCCGGCGAATTCTTGGGAATGTGGGTACTCGCAGTCGCAAGGTTTGAACCCGAAGTTTTATCCGATCTATCAGTCTCTATGGGCGGATAGTGACATTCAGCGCAGCCGATTTCCTTGTGCTTGCTCTTTTTCCAAAGCTCATAGCTTTTTTGGATCACGCCCGGATAGGTCAGAATATGACAGTAGCCACAAAAATACTGGGGCTGCGGAATATCGGGCTGGGGAATATCGGTTAAAAACTGCACCTTCTGATCGGCTGATAAAGCCGGGCCGGACAAAAACAGGATCGCCGCCAGAGCCATAACAAAAACCTGAATAAAGATTCGGGGTTTAGTCTCAGGGTTTTGGACTACGGTATTAGTCATTTTGATTGATACTCCTTAACCAGAAAAAGAGTTCATCCGGGTCAACCGGCCTGTTGAGACAGGCATAAATGTGGTAACAAATGGCATCTTTTAATTCAGGGTTATATGGATGTTTGGAAATACAGAAAAAATGGACTTGCGGGTATTTTAGAGTCAGGTCTCGAATTATGCGATTGTCGACTAATACCGTATCAATATCGATAAAGACCGCCATACAGGCATTCTCTTCAATGCATTTCCCCAAATCCGGCAGCGACTGCAGGGAATAAGCTTGATATGGTCCTTCTTCCAGGATGGTACACAGCTCACGCCCCTGCTTTTTGTCTGTATCCAGCACTACAACTTTCTTTTCCATCCTGACTCTTATCCTTGGTCCAAATTGTTTTGGTAAAAATGTGCGACCGAATTTAAACCGCCTGATGGTACTACGATGTAGCAAATAGAATGCCAAGATAATGGACAGGGAAATACAATCAGCCAAGTGATTTAGAATTTCAGGGGAACTGTTGGTTTAACTATTTAAAACAAATGAATAAAATCCTAATAGGTTAGATGATTTGTTGCGGATGATCTTACAAAAAAATAAGGCGAGGAGTAAATACAGACTATGACGGCAGTGTCTACATTTTAGACACACCATAGAGCAGATAATTTTTTTGGTAGTTTATCAAGCTATTTAAGCTGGTCTAAAAGTTAAACACAATCTCACACTGCAAACATTGATGATCTCGTAAAAAGTCACGAATTAAAGACCCTGCAGTAAGCTGCAGGGAATGTTCTGCCTTGCGGCAGTGCTTCGCGCGACTGTAAGGAATTCTGTCTGTTTTTTTGATTCGCTCGCTAGCCCCGCAGCAAGCTGCGGGGTTAGCGAGCGCTGTGCAGTTCAACTATAGATGGCTAAGTAAAAAGGTTTACCCGCCTTTGGCGCCGCCGCAGGCGACCAGGGTTCATATACCCCCGCCAAACCTCGGCGGGATAAAAAGGCGTATTATTTTTTCAGGAACGAGGCCATACATGTAGTATGCCGGGTGTCTGAAAAAATACTACAACGCAGTAGATAGAACTTTTTACGACGCCATCAAGGTTAATGAATAGTGTGCTTAAAGATCTGATATTTTTTGAGTTTATTATAAAGCGTGGCACGGCTGATCCCCAGTCGTTGGGCGGCCATTTTTTTGTTCCAGTCACATTCTTCGAGGGTTTCCGTAAGCAGATTTTTCTCGTTTTCCTGAATCGTTCCGGTCAATTCAACCGCAAAAGAGGCATCAAAATTGCGAATGGCCGGCGGCAGGTCCGCAACCTCGATCCGGTCGCCCTTGGCCAGCACAGTGGCATGTTCAATACTGTTTTCCAGTTCGCGAACGTTTCCGGGCCAGGGATAATCAAGTAGAAGCCGCAAAGCATCTGAACTAAAGCCGCTAATATCTTTACCCTGTTCCAGAGAGAATCGCACCAGAAAATGTTGGCATAAAAGCGGTATGTCATTGCTGCGTTCCCTGAGCAACGGTAAATAAATTGGAATTACATTTAGCCGGTAGTAAAGGTCCTCGCGAAAATTTCCATTTTTAACTTCCTCAAGAAGATCTTTATTGGTAGCCGTCAGAACACGCAAATCAACGCTTAGGGTCTTTTCACCTCCTATGCGCTCAAATTTTTGGCTCTGGAGCACCCGCAAAAGTTTGATCTGGGCCGAAGGGGATATTTCACCAATTTCATCTAAAAAAACAGTCCCGCCATGGGCCTGTTCAAAACGTCCGGCCTTTTGGCGGATGGCTCCGGTAAAGGCCCCTTTTTCATGGCCGAAGATTTCGCTTTCCAGCAACGTGGATGGATAGGCCGAGCAATTGATTACGACAAAAGGCTTGTCTTTACGAAGGCTTAAGCTATGGATAGCGTTAGCCACCAGCTCTTTGCCGGTGCCGCTTTCGCCCTCAATAAGAATAGAGGCATCGGTGGGAGCAATATCTTCAATAAGTTCGTAGATTTTTTGCATCTTGGGATCTTTTCCAATAATTCCACCAAATTCGGTTACAGTTTCAATGCGACTGTGGAGGTTGCGTATTTCTTCCTTCTGGACCGCTGCACGCTTAAGTGCACCGGAAGCCTGATTCAAAATCAGTTCAAGCAGTTCCATATCTTTGATATCACAGATACAATTTCCAGGGCAGGAGACGATCATGGCCCCTAAAAGTTGTTTATCACGGCGAACTGGAAAAGTGGCCAGGTGTTTTGCGGCGTTAAAGCTCTCGGGGACAAGCGGAGGGTTTAAAATACCTTTACTGACGAACGTTGTTTTTTTCAATCCCCCCAAGGCTGCAACGGCAATCTCCAAGGACTCTTTTCCAAGCGTTCTGGATGTCTTGACTGATAAAGTAAAGAGCACCTCACTACTATCGGGAAAAATTAGAAGTACCATTTCCTTACAAGCCAAAATCTCTTGAAATTTCCGAATCAGATAAGATCCGACTTCGTTCAAATTACCCAGTGCTCCGATTTCCTGAGCGATGGCAAGACAACCGCGAGTCTGACTATGGGCTCGACTCAGCTTTACGGCATTCTCTTTTAACTGTTGTGTATATTTTTTAATACGAGCAAGCATTTGATTGAACGAAGAGGCCAACTTCCCCACTTCATCATGACTTTTTACTTCAATTCCAATCTCCAGATGATCCTCGTCAATATTTTCGACAGCCTCCGACAACGCTGCCAGCGGTTCGGTCACCCGTTTAATAAAAAGGAAGCTTAGGGCCAGCGCGCAAATCAGAATCGCAAGGGTGAGGGCGCTCATCTGCAACCATAGTTTCATTATTTGACGCTTAATCGGCTTCTCGGAGAACCCCAGACGCAAAACGCCTGCTTTCCCGGAAAAAATCGGCCAGGCAATATCAAGATAGAGTTCGCCGGTGGTAGATGCGATTTCCTGAAACCGGCCGTTATCGCCCTCGACAACATAGTTGGCATCGGTTAGCTCGACCGGGAACCCCCCGGTAAAGGTGTGGGCCAACAGCTGACCGTCTCTATTAATAAAAAGGTAGGCAACGGTTGGATTGCTGCTGATCTTATCGTCCAACATTTTCTGAAGCGCAACCAGATCATTAATGAGAATCTTATCAGTGGCATCCAGCGCCATAGCATGGGCAAGGTTTTCCGCCTGTGCTTTGGCCGCTTCAAAAAGGCTGGTGCTGTAACGTTGTGTGACCAGCAACGAAATGAGCAGGCCGCTGGCGATAACAAGTGCCGAAACCGCCAGCAGTAATTTACTCCTTAGACTTTGCATTCGCATGGGTTGTCTCCTCCGACAGACTCAAACTCAGATTCATCTGTCGAATAGGATCGTACCACTTTTCTTGGGGCGCAACAAAGCGATCAATCAGCAGTTCAGTCAGGATTTTTTTGCCGTCGGAATCCAGATGTATTGAGAACAGTAATTGACGGATACGGTCTTTAAGTTCTGTCGGCAAATTTGAGGAAACCACTACCGGAGGATTGCCGAAAGGTTCTGATTTTTTGATAACACGGGTTTGGGATGTATTGACGGAATTTCTTTGATGATAATACTCCCAAATATGCCCGTCAATGGCGGCCGCATCCACCAGCTTTTTTGCTACGGCCAGGATTGAATTGTCGTGGCTGTAAGTGTAAATACTCTTTTTAAAAAAGGTGTCGGGTGTCTCCCCCTGCTGCTGCAACCAATATGTGGGCACCAACCTGCCTGTATTCGATTCCGGATCTGTAAAAGCAAAAACTCCGCCTCTTAAGTCTTCCAGCTTTTGAATCCGGCTGTCTTTGTGAACAATCAGGTAAGATTGATAGAAATTTGCCCCCCTCACCTGGGGTACGGCCAGGGCTTCAAAACCGTAGTTTTCGCTCCCGGCGGCATAAGGTCCCGAACAGATAAAGCCCAGGTCAATCTCCCCCTCACCAAAAAGAGTGTTGATCTCACCGTAGGTTTTGCGCTGGACAAGTTGTATCTCCCGATCCAACTGATTACCTAAATATTCCAGAAACTGACGATAATAGGTAAAGGTGTCTTTGGGCGAAATCATGGCTGCCACCGCTACTTTTAAAGCAGGCTTCTGCGGCCGGCGGTCTCCCGGTTGATTGACTGCCACGGTTTTGGAAAAGTCAACAACCTTAGTGTCAGCATCAGAACCACAGCCATAAGTAACAATCAACACCGGAACAATCAAAATCCTAACGATAAAGCGGACAAGTATATTCGTATGTAAAATATGCTCCACAATTCTTCTTCTCATAAAAAGGTCTAACCTGAGTTTGTTCTATACTATAAAACGCAGCTCTCTAAATATCAACAAAATATCACTTTGTGCCATATTCTTATGTCATATATTCCACTTTTTCAATATGTTAAACATTCATTGGGTAAAACTATCTTTTATTGCACCGTTTGGAAATAAATGTTTTGTTGATCATCAGCGCCATATTGTGTCATGATACTTCAATCAAAATTGAGCGTTAAATGCGTTTTATAATATTCTTTTCGGCGTCATCTTTATTTATTTATAAGATATTTTAGGCAAATAGGGTGTTTTCATCCCACAAATACACTGTTCACCTTATTTAACTTTGCAGCAAAATTGATTAACTATATATAATAATTCGGTTTTCAAAGAATGATCTATAGTGCGAGTCAGACTCCCGCAGAGTGAACATGCAGACTTGTCGCTCTTACTTCGATTCGCATGCGCTATTTATTAACGGCGTAAGAGATCCGGGCACCACAATATTTTTCCCGGAGCTTTTCAAATAGACCTGGGAGTCTAAATCGAATGAATCTGTAACAGGAG
>JAQBHK010000070.1:0-6716 GCA_032127815.1 Desulfobacterales bacterium | reverse complement strand
CGTAATGATGCCGGTTAGATAAGGGAAAGGTAATTCTTGTTGTTTCTAGTATCCAGAAACCGGTATCAAGCATCCAGTAACCAGTAACCAGCAACGAGCAACCAGCATCAAACATCTTCAGTGTACAACAAATCCGGCCCGGCCATAACCAGCAGCACGCCCTTGTGGAGTCCTTCAGGTTTAATTTTAATCCATTGTTTTGGACTAATGCCTTTGTCGATGGAAGTGACCATCAGAATCTCGCCCATGGCCTCTGATTCCTTAAGAAGCATAAGCTGGCGAAAATTGCAAAAAGCAAAGAGGACCGATTCGTTGGCCAGAAAAAAGGTGTAATAGCCCGGATAGTCGGACAACAGTTTTTGGATACTGACGCGTATCGCCGCGTAAAGACTGATATAAGGATTCTGATCATGCAGAAAGATGATCTGATCTCTTAAAAACTCAAAAATTCTGGCGGTATAGACGTCGGCTTTCAGGCGGGGAAGTCCATCGGTCCGGTATTCTTTGATGTCTTCGACAACGCCAACCTGGGCAAAAAGCCAGTTATGGCCTAAAAAAGAGAGCTTGAACGGGTGGCTGTGCGTACTGTGGCGGCCGCCGCTCTTGGGGCAGTTAAGGTGTGAAATGATGATGCGGCTGTCAATGACCCGTGCAAGTCTCTGAAAGCTTTCGTGTACCCTGGGATGGCTGAATACTTGCTCGGCCGATTTTTCTACAAAGGCCTGATCATCACGGAAAAAACCGATGCCCCAGCCATTCATGTTCCGACTGCCTTTCACGGCGAAAATGGGCAGGTATTTTTGGGGTGTATAGTTATAACCGGCCGAAATGGCAAAAAGGTCGCACATGAATCACACCCGTGTGTATTGTTTTCAAGCAAAATTCCAGTCTCCGCAAGACCGGCAATTTCGCTTATCTCCGATTTTGGTGCAAGAGCTGGCATCCAGTTTTAATTGATGTTGCTGTATATCTCTTGGGACCCTTCGACCTTGAGCTGGTCTAGCATTTTGCGAATGCGGTTTCGATATCCGAGATCCATATAAATTTTATATATGGTTTGCAGCCATTTGTTTGTGTTGGGATAAGCATAAATATCCAGAATGTTTCCCTGGCTCAATTCTATCAGAAACTGAGTGAAAATGATCCATTGCATGGCTTCGTCGATCTTGTGCAAAACCGCTGAGTGATAGCGAAATTCAATGGTGGACCGGTACCAGTATGAATGCAGATTCAGGCCGTGGTAGCGGGTTTTGTCATAGCGAGAATTTTTGCCTGATTCCGGATCATAACGATTTTTCAGAGAGTACCACAGCTCTTGCATCCGGCAGTTCTCGCCGCCGGAATCACTTTCGCATATTTCCAGAAAGGCCTCAACATCGATCTCGATCGGCCGGCAGGTCGCGATTTTTTGCCGATCTCCCGGTATAAGCAGGTAAAAGGAATCCTCGTATTGACTTACGATACGAACGAGCTGCTGAAGTTCTTTGCAATTATAGTATTGCGGGTCCACACCGTGATGGACGTGAAATCCGCAGGATGCGTCAATATCGATCCCCTCGATGCTGACAAGAAGTTGAAAGGCTTTGAAAACCTGCACCAATCCTTCGACACCGTAAAGGATCGGACTGGTCAGTTCGGCACCATGTCTGGTGTGACGTTTACCTCTGACGGAATTGTCCGCCTGAAAATACCAAGAGTCCGGTGCGGAACCCAGCGGCAGTTTGAAATCCCGGCAAAGCTCTGTGATATGGCGCCCGTCTTTGGCCCGGGATGAAATGCAATAAGGTTTTATAATGCCTCTATCCAACGGCGTAATCACGTATTGCAAACCGAAACATTCGATCTCCACGCCAAAAGATCGGTTGCTGAAGTTCTGCAGCATGGGGTACTTCTTTTTGAGCTGCACAACCAGGTTTTCAGATTCGGACGGCATCAATTTTTTTCCTTGTCAAGTTAGTCTTCTCGTACAATAATCCTGGCATCCGCCACCAGTATTCCGTCCGGATAGGCGAAAACAGGGTTAAGATCAATTTCATTAATCTCCGGATAGCTCTCCGCTATTCGGGCCAGGGCCGTCAGGCAATCCGCCAGGGCCTCTTCATCCACCGGCGGCTGACCGCGATAGCCACTAAGAAGCCCATAGCCCTTTATTTCCCGAATCATGGACAGAGCATCTTCCCGCGCGAAAGGCAGAAGCCTGAGGCTCACATCCTGAAACATTTCTACCATAATGCCGCCCAGGCCGAAAAGGATAACCGGGCCGAATTGCGGGTCGCGATTCATGCCCGCGATGACTTCCAGTCCGGGCGATGCCATCTTGCTCACCAGCACGCCATCTATCCGGGCTTGGGGGTTGCTGCTTTTAACGGCTGACAGCAACTCATCAAAAGCTTTTTCAACCGCTTCGGCAGAACCAAGATTCAGTTTTACTCCGCCCACATCGCTTTTGTGAATGATATCAGGGGAGCTGATTTTAAGCGCCACGGGAAATTCCAGCTCTTTAGCAATCTGAATCGCACTTAACCGGCTGTCTGCCAGGGCAAATTCCGTGCAAGGGAGTTTTTGCTCGACAATGCGTGCAAACGCCTGGTGAAGCGGCAGCTGGCTTCCGGTCGTGGGAACGGTGAGCGTCGGTTTCTGGGGCGCGTTCAGCGTTTTGCGATCGAGCACGCGGGCCAGTGCCTTGATCCCGCGTTCGGGGGTGGGGAATACCGGGATTCCTTTAAGGTGCATCAGTTCGCTTTCGTGACGTTCGACGTCGGCCCCTCCATAGAAGATAATCAGCTCATTAGCGTTGGGGGTCACCACTTTGGAAGCATCTTCCACCGGATCTCCAAAAATTATTCCCAGGGTATCATAGTATTTGCGGGTCACCGCCATGACATCGCCGAACATTTGAGCGGTGGCATCGCCGGTCAGATCAACGGGATTGGCTTTGATGGCATGGGCCGGAATGAGCGGCGTGATCGCCTCGACCGCCTCCGGGGGCAGAGGAGATACGTCTAAACCTTCCTGCTCAGCCTGATCCGTAGCCAGAATAGCGGCGCCTCCCGAAGTTGTAATAAAGAGAATGCGGTTGCCTGCCGGTGGTTTCAGATAAGCCAGGGCTTTGGCATAGTCATAAAATTCCTCGGCTGTGTAGGCCCTGCAAATGTTGTATTTTGCAAAGAGGGCTTCATAAATGGCATCGGCGCCGGCCAAAGCTTTGGTGTGGGATTCAGCCGCCACCTTGCCTTTGGGCGTACGGCCGGACTTTAGAACCACCAGCGGTTTTTTTAGCTGCTGTACGGCTTGAATGAACTGTTCGGGACGTTTGATCCCTTCGATATAAGCGGCAATCACCTCGGTGTTGGGGTCCTGGTTGAAATAGGCAATCAGGTCGGCCTCATCCACATCCGCACGGTTGCCCATGCTGACAAAGCTGGAGGTCCCCAGCTTTTCTTCGGAAAACCGGTCCATCATGGCAGCTCCTACCGTTCCGCTTTGGGAAATGAGCGCAACTTTGCCGGTGTAAGTCAGCAAAGGCCAGGAGGCGCACAGGGGATGATGGGGATTGTTGACCCCCTGACAGTTGGGGCCGATAAGGCGCACGCCGAATTGCTGCGCTGTCGCAAGCATCTGCTGCTGGAGCTCTGCGCCTTCAGCACTCGCCTCGGCAAAACCGCCGGTGATGATAATGGCGCCTTTTACACCCTTTTCACCGCACTCCTGTACGGCCTGGGGCACGAAGCGGGCCGGGATGATAATGACGGCCAGGTCCAAAGGTCCTTCAATATCCTTGACGCTTTTGTGACAGGGAAGGTCGAGAATGACGTCGGACTTGGGATTAATGGGATAAACGGATCCTTTAAAGCCGCTGTCTATGATGTTTTTCAGAACTTCATGGCCCATTTTGTCCGGGCTGGTCGAGGCTCCGATAACGGCCACACTTTGGGGCCTCAGAATCGCGTCCAGCTGCTTGACAGGGTCTTTGACTGCCATAATCTACCTCCAGCTTATTTTTTGACAGGATAACAGGATATGACAAGATAATTTAGTATCCTGGATATCTTGTTATCATGTCAGAATTCCCTTAAACTTAAGAAGCTGCTTTGGCTGCTTTCTTGGCCACACTGCCGTTAAATCTTTCGGCATTGATGATAAAGCGCTGGTGGGTAGCCTCTCCGATTTTGTCTGCCTCATCAAAGCCTTCCACTTCGAAAACTAATTTTCGGCCGTCTACCTCGATCAATTTGGCATTGAATCGAACTTTCATTCCCAGGGGCGTAGCTGCTGTGTGGGAGAATTGCATTCCGATGCCGACGGTTTGCTCACCTTCACCGAGGTGAGAATGGACCATTGCGGCGCAAACCGCTTCCATGTGCCCCACCATCACGCTTGTGGCATAGACATGGGGTACGTGGGGGAAAACTTTTTGCGCCGACATATCCTCTGTGGTCTCTCGCTCGATTTCGTGGGTCATGCCAACCTTAAGTGCCTCAGTCATAGTTTTTCCTCCATCTGATATAATGGTTACAACCGGTTGTAAAACCTCAGCGCCGGGGGGCGCGTGGTTTTTAAAAAATTACAACAAACTATAAATAAAGATCATGAAATAAGCAATGCTTGTCTGAAAAAAGATGGGTATGGGCATCGATCACGAAATGGCAACTCCTGATTCGGCCACGATACCGAAAAGACTCTCCTGCAAATGCGGATGGCCTAATAATTGATCTCCGCTGCCGGACAGGGTGATTTTACCTTCTTCAATCAGATAAGCTTTGGTGGCCACATTCAAAATGCGGCGCACATGCTGGCCGGCCATAAAAAGGGTGAATCCGTGCCGGCGGATTTGCCTTAAGGTATTGCATAGCCGGTTTACGTCCCTGGGGGCCATGCCCAGAAAGGGGTCATCCAGCAATAGTACGCGGGCACCGCTCATCAGGCCGCGCGCCACGGTCAACATGCGTTTCTGCCCGCCGCTTAAGACTCCGGCTTGTTGTTTGCGTTTGTCAGCCAGAACCGGAAAAATTTCAAACACCAACGGAAACAGTTTAGCCTGCTGATCTCTGGCAGTATAAGAACCGATTTCAAGATTCTCCAGAACGCTCATATGGGGGAACACTTTCATGCCCTCAGGCACATACACAAGACCCCGGCGTACTACTTCATGTACGGATAGCGTCTGGATAGGTTTTTTGGCAAAGCTCACCGTTCCCTGGACCGGACGCAACAGACCGGCTACCGCTTTCAAAAGGGTGGTTTTTCCTGAACCATTGAGCCCGACAACCGAAACGATCTGGCTTTCACATATCGTCAGGCTTACTTTAAAAAGCACCTGGACATCACCGTAAAATACGTTCAGGTTGCAGATTGTCAGCAACGGCATTTCTTTTTCCATTATTCCACCACATAAGTTAATATTTTATATTTTTTGACAGGATGAACAGGCCCGCCCTGGCGCGACTCGTTCGTATATATTGATCGAGCCTATACATTATTTCAAACTTAACTTTTTGAGTATAGAGTATTGGTGATCGGTCTGGGCCAGGGATAAACAAGATAATATTTTAGGTTAATTCGCGATATTTCATATCACCTCGTTCAGGTTATGATTAATGTTTTCAACAAAAGCCGAAGGCCTTATCCTGAACATCCTGTTAATCTTGTCAAAAATATTTTTATTAAAAATTCCTGCATTATTCTGGTGGCTTAATCGGCCTCATCTTCGTAGCGCAGCCCCAGGTAAGCCCGGATGACCTCGCGGTTTGCCATGACCGCGTTGGGCGGACCCTCTGCAATCTTCTCTCCGTGATCCAGGGCCAGCAAGCGGTCCGAAACCTGAAGACTCAGGTTTAAAAAATGATCGACAATCATAAGGGTTACTCCTCGCTCCCGAACCCTGCGGACCAGATTTATCGCCTGTTTCACCGCCACAGGGCTGAACCCGGCCGCCACTTCGTCCAACAGCAGCAGCTGCGGCCGGGTAGCCAGGGCCCGGGCCAGATCCAAACGACGCTGTTCGCTCAGCGTGAGATTCCCGGCCGGGGTTCGGGATTTATGAGCAAGGCCGACCACTTCCAGAAGTTCTTGCGCTGCTTTTATATCTGCGGAGCTATTGTTCAGGCAAAATTTTTTACCAAAAGCACGTCCCACCAGCACATTGTTCAGAGTGCTCATCTGGGGAAAAGGTCTGGATGACTGGAAGGTTCTGCTGATACCCAGGCGGCAGATTTTGTGTGGCTTGCAAGGGGTAATCTCTTGGCCTTTGAATAAGACTTTCCCATTATCGGGTCTGACACGGCCGCTGATGATATTGAACAGGGTTGTCTTTCCGGCACCGTTAGGCCCCACCAGTCCGATGATTTCGCCTTCATTGACGGCAAAGTCAATTGAATTCAAAACATAACGATCATCGAACTTTTTGCTCAATCCTTGTAGTTGTAAAAGCGTCAAGGTCCCTTCCTAAGCTTCCTCGGCACGTTAACAAGCCAATAATAATTCACAGCAAGCAAAGAGAAATCAAAAATCCAGTTCTAAGTAATTCAGGGGTTGGTGAGTTTTCTCTTATGGTCGCTTCATGGATGATCTTTTTTTAAACCGTGTGAACTCGTGTATAAGGGTGCGTAAAGAAAGAACAGAGAGCGTTTATCACAAAAAATAAAGGGGTTGCTTTACGATGGGCAACCACTTGCTATGAAACAATTGCGGCATACGTCTGTTCTTTCTAACGGATC
>JAQBHK010000069.1:0-23929 GCA_032127815.1 Desulfobacterales bacterium | reverse complement strand
CGCCGCAACGCGGGGGATTCTGCTGGCCCTTGACAACGAAGCCGAACTGGCAGCATTGCTGGGCCATGAACTCGGTCATGTCAATGCGCGCCATACGGCCGAACAAATGTCCAAAGGTGTCCTTACAAACGCCATTGTCGGTGGAATCTCGACCGTTGCGGGAACCCAGAGCGCGGCGCTCGGCAAGCTGGCCTCCCAACTGGGAATGGTCGGCGCCGGTGCCCTGCTGGCTTCATACAGCCGGGACAACGAACGCGAAGCGGATGCGCTAGGGCTTGAATATATGGTGCATTCCGGCTATAATCCCAATGGATTTGTGGGGCTGATGGACATTCTGAGGAGCCTGTCCAAACATAAACCCGGTGCCATTGAGTTAATGTTCGCAACGCATCCCATGAGTGATGAGCGTTACCAAACCGCCGTCGATGCCGTGCAGACTCAATACCGAACCACTAATAAACTTGGTTTGAGCCGTGATCGCTATATGGACCATACTGCCGGACTGCGGGCGATAAAAGAGGCCATTGATGCCCTACAAAAAGGCGAAAGTGCCATGGCCAACAAACAATATAACGACGCCCAACAACATTTTAAAAAAGCTTTAAAACAGGCTCCCGACGATTATGCCGGGCTTCTGATGATGTCCAAGTGTCTGCTGGCCCAGAAAAAAGATGCTGAAGCCAAACGCTTTGCCGAAAAAGCCAAAGCCATTTATCCTACGGAAGCCCAGGCCCATCATCTTTTAGGATTTGCTAATCTGCGCACAAAGAATTACGACGCTGCCTATCAAGAATTCACCCATTACGGCAAATTGCTGCCCGGCAACCCCAACACAACATTCTTTAAAGGGTTTTCCTTAGAGGGTATGCAGCGTATTGAGCCGGCCGCAAAGGAATACTATCAATACCTTCAAACCGTTAATCAGGGCGAGCAGGCCAAACATGCTTACAAGCGTCTGGTGGAGTGGGGATACGTTAAACAATAGGGAACTATGTAAAAAATGTAATAAAATTTATGTAGTTTACTTCACAATTTCATATATTTTCAGGCAATTTTGTTGCTTTCCATTTGGCAATGTTTTACATAACCACTCAAAATTATAAAAAATACACATGATGACATGTTTTTGCATGCTTTTTGCAAGTATTTTATAAGTTTATAGTCCGTTCGCTTATATCAGAGCTATCCAAATTAGCATAGGACAAAAAGCCAATGCCCAAGGTATCAAAAAACGACAGTAAAAAAGTAATAGCTCTTAAAACAAACCTGCATACTACCAAAGGCTTTCTAGACATTGTCAAAAAGATAGATTCTTTGCCTGACATGCAACGGACGACCTACGGTGAAACCCGCAGCCTTTATCAGACCATTTCCAAGGGAAAAGACCTTAATGCCTTAACCGGAGAATTAGAAGAGTTTTTTGGCCAGCCTGCCAAACCTGCCGGGAAATCAATGCCGTTCATGCTGCGGTTCAATCCTTCTATCAAATTATTGGGCGGTGTTCGCGAAGATCAGCTTTTATTTATAAAGAAAGTAAAAGCGGGGTTTTTTTACGGGGCATTATGGCCCTGGAAGAGAGAGCCGGATAAAATTACCGTGCATTTGGGATTCTGCAGCCATAAAATGTCGGATAAAGACTTCAAACAACTTAAAGAACTGGTAAAATCAAAAGTCCTGCACGAAAATGTTTTTGAAAAATTCGATGCCCATATCGGCACCCAAGTCTACGGAATAAGCCTGGCCTCTTTTTTGCAAATGGCCTCAATGGAAAAAATATCATGCCGGCTTAGAATTCAAGCAGGTGAAAAGACTGGAAGTATGCACATATTTAAGGGCGATTTGATCGCCGCTGCAACCGCCGGACTGACAAAAAAAGATGCTGCGACAACAATCATAAGCTGGGAAGACACCGTTATCGAAATCGAGCCGCCCAGCGGTAAAAAAGAGAACGAAATTAACCAGCCCTTAGTTCAGCTATTAATGGAAGCGCTCAAAATCTGTGCTAAAGAAGGGCGTGGCAAAAAGAAACCCAAAGTCCCCGGAAAAACGCCAACAGGGACTGCGGCAGAAGCTCTCCCGGAACCGGTTGCCGAGGTATCAATACTTAAGAACAAACGCTTCCGTAAAATTGCTGTCGCGCTTTTGGTTGCAGGCGCAGTGGCCCTGGGCACAGTCGTAGCGTTACGCTTTGTAAAGACCCGGAGCATCAAAAAAGAATATCAGAGTGTTCTGGCACAAGTGGAGAATCAGTCGGAGCCCGAACAAAAGATAACACTGTTGCAGCATTTTGTGAATTCTCATCAGCAAAGTGAATATGCAAAAAATGCTCAAGAAAAGATAAAAGAAGTGCGCACGCTTTCTGAAAAACAAAGCTTCAAAACAGTCGTTATTAACGCTGACAAACTGCTTACAAACAATGATTACGAAAAAGCCATGGGGGTTTTTAGCGAGTATCTTAAGAAATACCCCCAGAGCATGCATGCCGCTGCAATCAAAAAGAAAACTGCAGAAATTGTACAACAAATCGATAATCGAGACTATCACGCCCTTATCAAAACTGCCGGCGATGATGGTGTTGAAAGAATCTTATCATATGTTCAATACTTGGAAAAATATCCAAACGGTAAACATCGAGACGACGTCAACAAATTAATCGCCGATATGGCCGCAGAGTATTATCGCTTTTTTGAAAAGCAGATAACCGTATGTCAAAATCAGGAAGACTGGGAGCAGTGCATCCAGCTTTGTAATACGTTTATCAACATTTACCCCGGCCACAGGCGAGCAAATGAAATAAATAGTTTTATAGCTTTATTTCAAAAACAACTGCAGGAAGAGAAAACGCTGAACAATTTGATGAAAAAGGCCGAAGGTGCCGGCAGTGACTATAAAGCTGCCAAACAAATATATTTCGATTATTTGAGTTCCCAACCGGATTCACCTTTAAAAGACAAGATTATTATTGAACTGACTCGGTTGAAAGAAAAGGAGGAAATGGTTAGGCTGCAGAGCGAAAGAGAGAAAATTACGGCGTTACTTCAAGAGTCAAAGGGCAGATTTGTCGATAAAGGCAACGGCACTGTTACCGAAACAAAAACCGGTTTGATGTGGAGCATGCTGGACTCTCAGCAGGAACTGAATAAATGTCTTAACTATGAATCGGCTGCAGAATATGTTCAAAATCTTAGAACCGGAGGACATAAAGATTGGCGCCTGCCGACTGAAGATGAGTTAACAGGAATCTATAAAACCAAACCTTTCTTTCCAACAAGAGCGGCAGAATGGTATTGGACGTCAAAGAGCTATGCGCGCTATTCGGGCGGTTGGCAAAAAATGGTTAATATTGTAACGACCGCAAGAGAAACCGAGTGGAACAAAGAACAAACATATGCCGAAGAATGCGGCGCCGTACATGCTGTCAGACCTTAAGGGCATGACCCGGCGCTCTTATACAGACAAATTCTTCACCTGAGTTAAAACTCAATGTGTCAGTTGTAAATCTAACTCGCTTTGTCCCGCGTTATGATAACGCTTTGGCTGAAGATTTATAAATCAAGACTTTAATTCCTCTAAATTAGCTACGGACAACAGGCAACGAACAAAGGACATTGAGCGTTTCGCTCGATTAGGGTTTTAGCATTATGCAAAATTGGGTCCCTGAAAACATTACTGCCGACAGAGGCCGAAAACAAAAAAAATGCCTGTCTTGCGGAACTACTCAAAACATGTACAGGCGCAGGTATTGTTCTAAAGATTGCCGGCAAAAACTGCTCTATACCCTGGGGATAAGAACAGGTTTGCTCAAGGCGTTGAATACGCGCTATGCCACCTTTTATTTTACTGAAAAAATTATCATCATGGATATCCTCCCCCATTTTTCCAGGGAGATATTGAGCTTTATTTATCCGCGTTCCAGCGGCAAAAAACCTGCCCAAGATTACTGCCGTATGTCTGACTTGCTGGGGAATGAATGGTGGGCTGAAAAAAAACGAACTCATAAACATTACCTCGCCAACCGCCACATATATAAGCAGGCTGTACGCGGATACCCTAAAGGCGTTGTTATACCGCTTGAAACCAAAGTTCCCGCCGTAAAAGGTGCATCTTTAACGCACCTGAAGTTAGGCAAGACGGACTTGAACTCCCCTGAGCTTGAAAAAAAAATAAAAAGTGCTTACCGGCTTCAAGTTAAAAAGCATCACCCCGATATAGGCGGAGATGCAGGTACATTCAGAAAAGTACACCAGGCATACAAGGATCTGATCAGTTGGGCGGAATGCCCTACTTATCTGAGACGCCGGGGGTTTCCGGACAAATGGTTTTACGACGGCGATACAAACGGATGGATACAGCCGAAACCTTACTTAAGAAAATAAATATCCTGGTCCAGAGCACCAGGTTTTTCAGGACTAAATACAATTAGGCGTAACCATGATTCAAATAAACCGCGGATTAACACCCGGTCAGTATAAAATAACCGATATCTTCCCCGCAATCAGGGCAATACCGATCCTTGCAGAAATTTTTAGAAGCAAGCAGGAAATCGAGGATGTCATTGCCAACACGAATATAATCATAATCAACAGACGTTACGAAATATCCGTCGATAACCAGGACGGGTCCATAACCATCGGCCTCAGCCATCTACAACAATCCGACACCGAAATACTGTACCTCGATATCATTCATGAACTTGTGCATGTCAGGCAGCAGCGGGACGGCCTCGATCTGTATGACAAGACCAAAGCCTATGTCGATCGGGCTACGGAAATTGATGCTTATGCGCTTACAGTAAAAGAAGCCCGAAGAATCGGCTTTACGGAGGCTCAAATCCTGAATTACTTGCGGGTAGAATGGATTACACCCCAAGAGCACCGGCGACTTGCAGAAAGATTGAATGTTGTAACTTAGTGCTCAAACTTATTTAGTCCTGAAAAACCTGGTCATTTGGGCCAGGACTCTTTACTTAAAAACCAGACAAATTTCATCCTCGCGCGCAGTGACATGGCCAATAATGCGCGCCTGCTCAACTCCGGCAGTTGTTAGCGCTTCCAACATATTCTCACTATCGCTTGCAGGTACTGACACCAGCAATCCGCCGCTGGTCTGAGGATCATAAACGATTTCCTGATGCCAGGCCGGCAGTTTCTTTTCAAATCTTAAATTTTCGGCCACCAATCGGCGGTTGGACGCATTCATACCGGTATTCATCCCTTTTTTATACATGGCAAGCGCCTCATGCATAATGGGAATTGCATCCATGCTGATCTTAAGCCGGACATCTGAGCCCGCGGCCATTTCAAAGGCATGTCCCGCCAGCCCGAATCCGGTAATGTCAGTGGCGGCATGCACTTTGAAACCTTGCATTATCTCTGCTGCGGTCTTATTGAGAGTTGTAATCGTTGCCAGGCAGTCATCCATGGCTGATGTTGAAACCCATTTTTTTAAATTGGCATTGAAGATGACACCGGAGCCTATCGGTTTGGTCAGGATGAGGACGTCTCCCGCCTTTGCTCCGCTGTTGGTCCAGTATTTTTCAGGATGCACAATTCCGGTGACCGCCAGTCCGAACTTGGGCTCGTCATCTTCGATGCTGTGCCCGCCGGCCAGAACCGCACCGGCCTCGTTAATTTTATTTAAAGCACCGGCAACGATCTGGTGCAGTACTTCCGGAGCCAGCTTCTTAGAAGGAAAGGCCACTAAATTAAGGCAGGTAAGCGGACGGCCGCCCATGGCATATACATCGCTGATCGCATTTGCCGCCCCAATCTGGCCGAACAGATAGGGATCATTGACCGGCGGCGTGATAAAGTCGGCGGTAGTTACGATAGCAATTTCATCGCTGAGACGATAAATACCGGCGTCATCACCGGTCTCAATGCCAACCAGAAGATTGGGGTCATGGTTCTTCGGCAGCTTTGCCAACATTTCACCGAGCCCGACCGGGTCGATTTTGGCAGCTCACCCGCAGGTTTTCGACAGACTCAGTAACGTCGGCTTCTTAAAAATATTCCATTTAGCCACGGGACGCTCCTATACAACGGTTTTTGATCCGGATCCAGTGTGGAAAGCAACATACTTTGGCCTTTAGATATAAACTCCTCTTGAAATCACTTTATTTTATCAGACGGGTATTTAGCCCCCTGCCAGGCAAAAATCCCTCCGGAATAACGAAATACATTTTTGTATCCTAGTTTTTTAGCCCACACGGCACCATTGTGGCTGCGTGTACATTTGACAAAACCACAGTAAATAATTATGGTCTTTTGCATATCCGCACCGAGCAGGGCTTCATAATCTTTTATGCTTTTACCGTCGGTCTCCTTGGTGTTCCAGGCTCCCATTTCCGGAATGGGAAACAGAAACTGCTTGGCCCCGGGCACGTGAATTTTTTTATAG
Source organism: Desulfobacterales bacterium (assembly GCA_032127815.1). Lineage (GTDB taxonomy): Bacteria > Desulfobacterota > Desulfobacteria > Desulfobacterales > UBA11574 > Desulfatibia_A. The sequence continues at coordinate 17,530 of JAQBHK010000069.1, read as the reverse complement.
GCTTTATACGGCATGGTGTCAACAATCAGGATGTCTTGGCCGGAATCGATTAGATTTTTAAGCTCAGCCGTTGTAATGATATCATAGCCGCCCCGCTGCACTTCGCGCACCAGCTTGACCGCCTCTTTTTCCATTTCCATTTCTTTCTCGAACTTGTCTGCACCCAGCGCTACTGTGGACAACCCCAAAATACACATCCCCAAAACTGCCAGCGTCAACATCGATTTGATTCTTTGCATCCTCAACTCTCCTTTCCTGATTTGTGTTTAAACAAAATCCGTAGCCGGACCGGTGACACGGACCGGCAATAACGCCAAAAATACAGGTAAAACACCCCGGCCATCATCACAACATCTCGATAAAGCGCAGGCCGCAGACCGTGATAGGCTTTATTTTCAGGGTCCTCGGGCCCAAAACAGCCGCAGTCAATATCAAGTCCCATCCATATGCCATAACTTAAAATGGCTATAAACAGGACAAGTAAAACGGCAAAGACGGCCAGGCTGCCCCGGATATCCGATAGAAGGCCAATTGCGGCAACAATCTCCAATGCAACCAGGCCGACGGCAACAGGCATCACCCAGCTTTCAGGGATCAGTCCGAACGCCTCGATAATTACGGCAAATGATTTGGGATCCATCAGCTTAGAGATACCGGACCACAAAAATATCCCCGCAAGAAAAAATCGAATGATCCGATACGGCCAACGGGAAAGGAATATCCTCCGGGCGAAAGAAGTATCGCCAGAAATTCCAATGGATGATTTTCCGGTTTGCTCACGAGTATACATCGTCGAATCGGCTACACTTCAGCAATGACCAACATGGATATTAAAACAATGAGATACTGTTATTTTACATGAAACTTTAACCGTAGCCACTTCTATATAAAAGAAATGCAATCATGTAAAATTGTTAATATCGATAAGTTTATCCGTTTTGATTGACTATTTCTATGATGGGAACCATGGGAAAGGAGTAAGGCATAGGGTTCGGAAAATCGCCGGGTTTCAGGGTTTTGCTGCAAGGCGATTTTATATGAAGCGGCTTTGTTGCGCTGAAGCCCTTTTTCCAAAAGTTATTGGGAAGTTTAAAAAGCTTCGTGTTTACTGCGGAATTGATTTCATAGCTGCGAACTGCGGTTCGTGCAGCGGAATCAGGATATCGGCGCTTTCTTTGATTTTCAGCATAATGTCATAGGCCTCGTATACATTCACATGGGTGCCCGGCGAGATGACATCCATTTCCATGGCCTTGATTTCATTGGGCGGAAAAAAGTTCTCCATTAGGGCAGTACTTTGCGGATGATCTCGGCAATATCTTGCTTGATCACCGGCTTCAGGATAAATGCCCGAATACCGATTTTTTTGGTTTTCTCGGCGTCCATCTTGGTGCTGAACCCGGTACACAGAATAACGGGAATATCCGGTCGGATGGCCATAAGCTTTTGGGCAAGCTCATCACCGGTCATATTCGGCATGGTAAGGTCTGTAATGACGAGGTCAAATTTATCAGGCTGGACTTTAAACAGTTCTAAAGCTTCGATGCTGCTGCTTCTGATTGTCACCTCATATCCCAGCGACTCTAACAATTGTTTTCCCATATTTACCAAAGCCTGCTCATCGTCAACGAAAAGAATGCGTTCGGTGCCGGTGGGAACCGGTTTTTCTTCTCTGGTTTTTTGTTCCAAGGTACTTTCAATAGCAGGAAGATAAACATTGAAAATAGAACCTTCCCCGGGCTCGCTGTATACAGAAATTGTGCCGCCATGGCTTTTGACAATACCATGTACCACCGAAAGGCCCATCCCGGTCCCTTCACCTTGTTGTTTGGTTGTGAAAAAAGGATCGAAGATATGTTCCAGCAAGCCGGGTGGCATACCGTGCCCGGTGTCGCTCACCGACAACTTCAGATACGGGCCGGGTTTAATATCAAAGTGTTTGGCGGCGTAGTCGGCATCGAGCTCCACATCGGTAAGACGTACATCCAGCACTCCGCCTTTTTCCGCCATGGAGTGACCGGCATTTGTGCAAAGATTCATCAACACCTGGTGAATTTTGGTAGGATCTCCAAATACATTTGTTTCGCTTTTAAGCTTCTGGTGTATCTCTATGGTAGAAGGCAGTGACGCTCTAATGAACTTCAGCGTCTCTTTCGCAATAAGTTTTACTTGAACCGGTTTTAAGTCCTGCTTGCTTTGGCGACTGAATGTCAAGATCTGGTTGACCAGGTCTTTGGCCCGCTCTCCGGCTTTGAGCACCTCTTTCAGATTGTTGTGCAAAGTGGTCCCTTTTTCAACGTTAGTTGCGGAGATTTCGGTATAACCGATAACGACGGAAAGAATGTTGTTAAAGTCATGGGCAATGCCTCCGGCCAGGGTACCGATGGCTTCCATTTTTTGGGCTTGCTGGAGTCTGGCTTCGAGAGCCTTTTCCTGGCTGACATCCCGGCTGACGGATACAAAATTTAAGATCCCTCCTGAGCTGTCGCGCACAGGCGAAATCTTGGTTTCAAATTCACACAAGGTGCCGTCTTTCATTTTGTTGGTTATGTAGCCGGACCATACCGTACCATTGGAGATAACCTCCCACATTTCCCTGTAAAAGGTATCATCGTGGCGGCCGCTTTTAAAAATGCGGAAATTCTTTCCGACGATCTCATCTCTTGTATAGCCGCTGAGGCGCTCAAAAGCCGGGTTGACATACTGAATCGTTCCGGGTCTGCTGGATATGATAACGCTTTCAGCGGCCTGTTCAATCGCCGTAGCCAGAAGAACCCGTTCTTCTTCAGAACGCTTGCGAGCGGTGACATCAAAAAAAACACCGCTGACGTACCCTGTTTTCCCGCCGTTATTAAGGACGATCTGCCCCCTGTCCTGTATCCAGCGGGTGCTTCCGTCTTTGGCTTTGATCCGATATTCCCTGACGTAGGAATTGTCTGTTTGCAAGGCTTTGCGAAAACTTTCACTGACTGACTTTAAATCCTCCTCAACAATAACCTCGGACCATTTCATTTTTCGGGAATTAAATTCGTTTAAATTATAACCGGTTAATTCTTCAATGCTGCTGTCAAGAAACTGAACCGACCAGTCGCGGTAACCTCTGTAGACGACACCCGGCAAATTCTTAATCAATATCTTGTAGTCCTCCTCGCTCTCGCGCAAGGCCTCTTCTACCTGGATACGTTCGGCAATTTCGCTTTCTATATTATTTGTACGAATTTGTGTCCGTGATTTCAAGTCCACTATATCCTTCTTCCCTGAAAAATACTTGTGCCGGCTTCATGCCTGAAATTCAGATATACCGCAGCCGGATCATTGGCAAGTATCTGATATCATTATCGGCAGTTTTTTAAAAAAACTTTAAGTTTATTAAAGGTTGGCAGCAACAAACCATAACGGTTTTAACGGGTGGTATCGGCATGATCTCATATTCGACCGGCGCTGCCGGGATCGTCGAGATTCCTTAAAAAGTCCCTGAACCATGGTGGGTTTACGGTCAGGATGTAAATCAAAAAAAACGCCGTTAGCGGTAGAAAAAATATTGCCAGATCTACTGCTAAAATGCCTGCACTCAGGAGTATCCGCTTGGTCATATTCATAATTTTTCCTTCATTTGGCATAACATATAATATATTTAAGGGCTCGATTCAACATTTTGAAGCAAAAATAAAACAGGGGGCCGAAGCCCCCTGTTAGTTTTTAATCGCAATCTTGTGTTGTTATTCCCCGTATTGCTCTTTGATCATGCGTTCAACATCTTCCTCCGTTGGCATGGAATCACGGTAGCCGGCCAAATATTGGTTGCGGAGCCACCTGAAAAGAGATACCGTCTCGTTGACTTGAATAAGCTCCGGAACCTCACCCCCTTCTTGGGATATCAGGTGCTGTTTAAATTGACCCAGCATGCTGGCCGCATCATAGAAAGTGGCCGGTTCTCGTTTGATGCCCTTTTTGAAGGATTTCCCTTTGCTTGGGAATACCTTGTCCGGATCCGGGTTGGCCGAGATGTCCACCTTTTGGAAGGGTCTTCGGACCTGAATCTGCCAGTTTCTGGCCTCATTTAGCATTCTGGAGATTAAGGGGCCGGCCCAGTCGTAGCTTTGATGACCCTGCGAACAGTAGGAGAAAAATTCCACCACCGACGGACCGCAGTAAGCGATGGCCTCCTTTAGTATCCTGATGGCGTAAAAAGGATTGTCGACGGTAAGTTTGGCCGCATACACGTGGGAAATCGCCGTGGCCTGGGCGATGATGCGCCGGTGCAGCGTCGTCTTGCCGGCATCTTTGGCCCCCACGGGCGATGTGCTCCGGTCGCACCCGTAGCGGGTGGCCCCGGATTTCTGGGCACCGGTGTTCATGTAGCCCTCGTTGTTGTATATGACCCAGGTGATATCGTAATTTTCACCCAGGGCGTAATTGAAGGGGCCGTTGCCGATGTCGTAAATAGCACCGTCGCCGGCAAAAACAATGATTTTGGTCAACACATCGTTGAAACCGTTGGCGTAAGCCTGATCCAGAGCGAATTTGGATCCCAGCGCCGCCGCTGAAGCCGTACCGAAACCATAGTGACCCGATTGGTAAATCCGCGCGTTGTAAGGATTGACCAGCTCCGAAACCTGGTTGCAACCGGTGGCATTGATGTTGTAGATGGTGAATCCGCGGTCGATCATATGCTCGATGGCCCGTTTGTTTTTATCCGACAGGACCTTAATCCCCTGATAGAAGGTCTCGATCCCTTTGGGGCTGTTGCGCAGACTTTCCAGGGCATAGAACGTCAATAGATTGATGGTGCCCTCCCCGCACCCCGGGCACAGGGTGTGCTTGCCCGGATACAGTTTGGAAAATACAAACAGCACCTGGTGGTTCAGCGGCATGCGGTCCACATACTGGGCCGCATCGTAGGTGTTGTCCAGGTCATGGTATTTTTCGGGGAAAAAGTCGTTGGGGGTTGCATGCGTTTTTTCAACCATCTTAAAGGCGTCCACCGGACAGACCTCAGCACAGATCCCGCAGCCTTTACAGCGATCTAATACAGCGTTGATGTTCAGTGCGAAACGCTCCCAGGGTATTCCCTTGGGAGGTTTTTTAAAGATTTTGAAATACGCAGCCGCACCTTCGGGAATCGGTTTGTCCGTGATGGTGGAATGCAGGGCCGAATCGGGGCACGACGCGGCACACATGCCGCAGGCGATACATTTGGTGGCATCCCAGACCGGCAGCTGGGCGCCCATAAAGCTCATATCCTTATATTTGCTGGTACCGGCCGGCACCACGGGGATATACTTGTCCCAGGGAACCTTTTTTCCTGCCATGAGCGGCTCCACCATTTCCCGGCGAAACGTTTCCTGAAAATTTTTCATCAGATTCACCGGTTTGATGGTTCCCAGCTCATCCTTGTCGGTCATCGTAACAGGAAGACCGGCGGTTCCATATTCCTGCCCGAAATTTTCGGACTTGGGGGCCGGTGGCGCCGAGCTGTCGGAGGCCGTGGAAAATGCTTTACGCACCTGGTCCGGGTCGGAATCAACCTGCCGGACGCCTTCCCTTAGCAGGGCAACGTTGGATTCGATAATCTCAAGACCTTTTCTGCCCCCCAGCTTTTCTTGCATGATGCTTATAAATCTTGTTTCAAAGTCATCGGGAGTAAATATTCCAATCTCTTTATTGATCAGGCCAAGTATCATGGCACCCGGCAGATTGCGCTTAATGTGTGTCATGGCTGCCTTGGTGGCGTCCATGGCAACCAATTTGATATTTCGGTCGGCAATCTGCCGGCGTATTTCCGCCGGAAACGACTCGAGGATCTCATCTTTGGTTCGGGGACTGTTGACAACCAGCAGCCCATCCTGATTGAGGCCGCCGACATACTCACGCAAAATTTCACCGGATAAAAACTTGTCGTTGAAAAAGGCCAGAACATCCTGCTCGGTAAGTTCCGAAGCATTGTGAACCGGACTATCACTGATGCGAAGATTCATGAATACCGGAGCACCCTTTCTGGCCGCTCCATAGCGGGCGCCGGACTGGATGTGGCGCCGACCGTTTTCGCCCCCTTCGACATAAATCACCGCGGCGGTTTCCAGGGCGGTCTTGACACCTTCGGCACCGATACCGATAAAGGTAAGGCCCAACTCCCGGTCTCTATATCCGGGAAGTTCTGCCGGGCGCAGTGTATATGGGCCCTCGATACCTGAGAAAAAGTCCCGGAAAAAATCATCCCGCTGGTCGTCCATACAAGCTTTCATGTTCTCTATGACAGCCGCCGCATCGTACTTGTTGAAATCTTTGCTTCCCAAGCCGTAAACACCCCGCAAAAGGGTGGGCATGTAATCGCGGCCGTAGATTCTGTGCTCTTCCTTGCCTTCGCGATAGGCTCGCTGAGACAACTGCAACGCCACCTGCAGGTCGGCCAGCAGGAGTTGATTGTGGACCATGGCGCTCCGCTCCATCACGGTAATTACCTTGGCGTTGCGCACACCGTAAGCAATCTCCTCGTAGCAGGGCGGGTTGAAAAGCACCGGCCGCACCACTCCTACTTTCAAGCCTTGTACATCCCGGTAATAATCAACAACATCTTTGAGAACTCCGACGGCCGATCCCAGCACAACCACCACCATTTCGGCATCTTCGGTGCGGTAGCATTCCACTACTTTATGGTTGGTCCCCAGGATTTTATTCATCGTGTTCATGGCCGCAATTACGCCCCGCTTGACAAAGCGATAGGCAAAATCCTGGGCTACCTGGCCTTCCATGGTCAAATCGGTATCGGTGAAAGTGCCGGTGAGGTAGCGCTGCTCGAAGTCGGGCTGATAAAGCCGGTTCGGGGGACCAACAAAATATTTCAGAAAATCGTCCGAAAGCAACTGTATGTCTTCCAGGGCATGGGACTTAATAAAGCCGTCACCGATCACCATAAACGGCAGCATGACCTGGCGCATTTCAGCAGTTTTGAAGGCAATCGGCAGCAGGTCGTGAAGTTCCTGGTTATCTGCGGCCATAAGCTGGGCCCATCCGGTATTGCGAACACCGTAAAAATCGTTGTGGCCGCAGTGAATGCTTAAAGAGCCCTTATTCACCTCCCGGGCCATAACGGTCATGATCACCGGCAGTCGTTTACCCGCCACTGAAAAGAGATTTTTGGTCTTTAAAACCAGGCCCTGGGAAGAGGTGTTATCTACATACCGCCCGCCCTGGCATGCCATGGCCTCGACCGCTGCGATGGCCGAAAGCTCGTCGCTGGGCTGAAAATACATCAGTTCGGTGCCGAACAGGTTTTTCTGTCCCTCAGCGGAAGCCTTGGCAAAAGACTCGGCTATGGGTGTAGACGGCGTAATAGGATAACCGCAGAGCCCGTCAACCACCCGGGTAAGAACGGATACCGCGGCATGGTTGCCGTCCAGGGTGGCCTCTTTACGCTTTCGAGCTGTGCTTAATTGATCTTCCGGAATTGAGGAGAGATCAAAGTCAAAAAGCTTTTTGGCGTCGAACCGCTCCCACTCTTTATCCCAGTCCAATTGAAGGCTCTTCCATTTTCCTCTTTTCCTCTGGTAGGGAAGTACTGCCATCAGTTCGTCTATATCTATCTTGGGTGCCATTGGTTGTATCTCCTTGAATAGTTTATGATATTTTATACAACTTTCAGCCCGACCGCTGTTGTTCAATTTTGCCGGCATACTCGGTGAGTGGATAAAACCTTCAAAACCGATCATATCAGCCGGCAAAGTCTGCTTCAACGACGATAAGGGGCCGGAAATTCCCTGAATCGAGGCATAAAGGAACAAAAAACTGATCAGGGCAACGCAAACACTTGCGCTCTTGGAAGTTGCAGCCGCGAATGGAAGGTAGAATTCCTTTCAGGCCAAACATGAAGGCCCTCCTCGTAGGAAGGCCCGTTGACATTCGCTATGGTGAAGCAGATGTTCGTAATAAAATATCTGCAAAAACGGTTTTTGTCAATACTTAAATGGCTGTTAGTATTGATGGTCCTTACAACAGTGCTTATGCGGGATCCCGCTCTGCCCAACAGAGTTCAACAGAACTGCGGGGAATGCGCTCGCTGATGCAGTTCACAGTCAATCTATCGAAAGTCTTAAAATGTATTGATTTTGGCTCCAAGTCTGTTATAGATTTAATCTTATAGCCGTTAGCAGGTTCCATAAATATATTCCTAATTAAAGTGAACATCATCAACGTACTTTAATTTGGCCAGAATAAATTCGGGATATACCCCTTGAGAACTTTATGATAATAGCTGAATTTAAAATACAATCTATTGAAGAATCTATTACAAAATTTACGGTTAACTATAGAAATAGCCGCTATAGCACTCTAGATATCTTCCTCGAAATTATCTTAGAGTCAATTGCCGAGAGAAGGTCTTTTGATCTTGAAGATCCTTCTTGGCCGATTGAGCTGGCTCAGATGTTTGCAAAAACCTGTATAGCCAGACAAAAACAAGACATTCAGAAAATAATCAGAAATATATCTAAAACAGAATCTAATCCTTTTATTGATTCCGGCGCAGTCCTAATAGCATTATGCAAAGATTTTGATGTTAATTATAAAGAAGTAGCGATGTGTCCGGCTGTAGTTTGGACAATTATTGTAAAAACCAAAAGTGGTCGGCAAAGTCTAATTTTAGATAGCAATAACCGGGCGTATATTTTTACTGCCAAGGATAAAGCCGGTAAACTTATAAAAATTGCAAGTTTTTTATCTTCGGCTCATCTTTTAGTAAAACAAAAAGATGATAAGGTTGTTTTAACAAGAATAAAAAGGGAGAAACTTGCCGAAAAGTTAGGAGAAAATTTTCTTAGGGTTTTAGTTGATTTTGTATAACCCGAGTTGAGTCGAAGCTTAAATATCAATGCCTGCGTCGTTAACGCTGTTCCGTGTACCATCCATAATTTTGATCCTTTTACCAATCCGAGCCGGAATAATTGGGAGGCATTGCATGTCAAACGTTAAGATAGCAAAGGGTTATATTCCCGGATCGATCGGTAGGGTTGCGGAGCTTCATGGTACCTATTATCACGCCCACTGGGGTTTCGGACGCTTCTTCGAAGCAAAAGTCGCCACCGAACTTTCAGAGTTCCTCAGCCGATACGACGAAAAGCGTGACGGTTTCTGGACCGCTCTGCTTAAGGATCGTGTTGAAGGCTCTCTGACAATCGACGGTACCCACTTGGCGGGCAAAGGAGCACATCTGCGGTGGTTCATCATGTCAGATACTTTGCGCGGAAAAGGTATCGGCAACCGGCTCATTAACACTGCTGTCGATTTCTGCAACGACCAAGGCTACAAGCGGGTATACCTCTGGACCTTTGAGGGGCTGCATGCAGCCAAACATCTCTACGAAAAAGCCGGTTTTAAACTTGTAGAACAAAACAGGGGGATCCAGTGGGGTGCGGAAGTCAACGAACAACGATTCGAACTTCAGCTCAATTAGTTAGGCCAAGGTAGTGTCGTTGTCTGTGTTGAGCAGATGGACCTTGTATCCGGCCAAAGAGAGTTCACCAACAACCTGCTTTAAGTGTTCAAGGCCGCGTGTCTGGAGCACAAACTCCACTTCCGCCGATTGCAAAGGCAGGTTCGTAAACGCTCGCTGGTGTTTAACCTCGATGATGTTCGCATCGCCGACACCGAGTAGCCGCGTGATTTCAGCCAGCGCCCCGGGAACATCCCGCACCTCAACATTGAGCCGCACCAATCGCCCGGATCGCACCAGGCCGCGCTGGATGATCGATGAAAGGATCAGCATGTCTATATTCCCGCCGGAAATAATCAAACCCACTTTGCGACCTGCGAACCGGTCACGATGACGCATCATTGCGGCCAGCCCGACAGCTCCGGCCCCTTCCACGACCATCTTTTCCACTTCGAGCAAAAGAAGCACCGCTTCCTCGACGTCGCCTTCGTCTACCTGCAGAATTTCATCAACACAGTCCCGCACGATCGGAAGGGTAAGCTGCCCCGGTTCTTTCACCGCAATACCTTCTGCAATCGTAGAGGAACCGCATTCGATCGCAACTCCTTCGAGCGCCTGGAGCATAGCCGGAAAGCGCTTTGTTTGTACGCCGACAATCTCGACTGCGGGCCGCATCCCTTTTGCTGCCACGGCCACACCTGAGATAAGCCCGCCACCGCCAAGGGGTACTAAAAGCGTCTGAAGATCAGGAAAAGCCGCGAGCATCTCTAAGGCAATGGTCCCTTGACCGGCGATGATTTTCTTGTCATCGTAAGGATGAACCATGACAAGCTGCCTTTTTCCAGCTAAATTCCTGGCAAACTCGCTTGCTTCTGTGAGCCCCTCTCCGTGAAGAATTACTTCCGCACCAAAAGCGCGGGTGTGCTCTACCTTAATATTCGGTGTAAAACGCGGCATGACGATTACGGCTGAAATGCCAAGACGCTTGGCATGGTAGGCAACCGCCTGGGCGTGATTTCCGGCTGACATGGCAATTACGCCACTTGCTCGCTGTGCGGATGTCAGGGAAAGCAGCTTTACAAGGGCTCCGCGCTCTTTGAACGAAGCTGTGAACTGGAGGTTTTCGAACTTTAGAAACACCTGTGCTCCCGTGATTTCGGAAAGAATTTTCGAAGGGACACAGGGAGTCTTCACAATGCTGTTTTTGATCTGCTCTGCCGCACTTCGAATCTCTTTCAGAGTAACTGTCATGGCATTTATCCTTGATGGCATCGTAAAAAGTAAAGTATTTAACTTTTTACGGTAGTATTTTGTATTTGGTGTTTAGTGTTTTGTTATTTAACAAACGGGTATATCAGCATCTATTTAACACAAAACACTAAATACTAAACACCTGATGAATTCGATTTTTTAAGAGATCATCATCCTTGAAACAGATAAACAAATAAGACCTGCTTGAGCTATAACTCAATTAGGCCGGACCAGCTCCCGGGCATACAGAAACGCTCCGTCGCGTTCTATCCACTGATCGCCCTGACGCTCCATGATCCACCCGCTGGCGTTTTTACCCCCAAAAGGGAGTCTCAGCGGTGTAAAGGTAAAGTCGGGATTATCGTGCACCATTCCGAAGTGCGTCTCAAAAATCGCCTTGGTCACATCCGGCGGCGATCCGAAAAATGCCAATAAAAAGCCGTAGCGAGTCTGAATCAACTCGGCCGTCGCCTGTGCAGGATTGTCAAAAGGCTTCAAAATCAGAAACGGGCCGAAGAGTTCGAGATCGGGTATCGAGATGTTATCTCCTTCCAGAACCAGCGGATAAACCACATCGCCATCAATGGCCCCTGAAATTAAGCGCGCATCCGCACACTTATCAAGGGCGTTGTGCAAAATTGACAGGGTCCGTTCCACTCGAATCGGACCAATGTCGGTTTCAGGGTCTAAAGGATCCCCCACCTTCAGGCGCTTGACACTATCTAGAATCTGCTCGCGGACCGCAGGATAAATGCTGTGGTGGATGTAAGCCTTTTTGAGCGTCGTGCAGTACTGACCGCCGTTAATAAAAGCCCGGCGGGCGATAAAACTGCCGGCCGTCTTAACATCAGCATCTTTAAATACGACTGCCGCCGGCATGCCGCCCGGCCCGGCAAAAAACAGTTTATCAAAAGATTGATGCCGGCGCCTGTACACTTCCCCTACTGCAGATCCCCCGGAAATAAAGAGCACCCGAATGTCTTTGTCCTCTACGCAACGCCGGCCGAATTCACGGTTATTCATACCGACGACCGGCTCAAGGGATTTGAAGGGCCTGCAAATTTCACCCAAAATTTCCGCGGTTCGAGGCGTCTGAGAAGAAAGGCTGAACCGCAACCGATTCCCGGTCAAAATAGCCGCACCCCCCAGGCGGGCCAGCACTACCACCGAAGCATCATAGGGGAAAATAGTTGCCACTGTCCCGCACGGCTTGCCATTCTCCACCCAGGGAATCTCCTCTTCCATGGTTTGCAGATGTTGTACCGACAAATCGACTTCAATGGATGTAATCTTTACGGGAAATCCGGCATCATGGGCGGCGGCTTCCTGCAGATTCGATCTTTGACGAGCGAGTGCAGTTGCCAGCCGCCGGGCCTCTTCAAGTCGTGTTTGATATTCCTTATTTTGAATCATAGGCTCCTTTCTAATTCAGGCATTCATAATAAACTCTGTTTATACGGTTATATCTTTTAACCCTGATTGAGTTTTTGATTTCAATATGATATTAGTCTATTTATTGAGAAGCTTCAATTTCATCTTCCAGCACAATCGTATCACAAACCATTAACCGGTGGCAACATGAACGCCAGAATAGCCATTATCGGAGCCGGCATAGCCGGCTTAGCTGCAGCTTACAGATTAACTGAGGCTGGATACCAGCCTGTCATCTTTGAAAAGGAAGTTTTTGTCGGCGGCCGGATGAGTTCGAAAAACCTGGATGGCTTTATCGTCGACAAAGCGGCTTACACGATTCCGGAAACACATAAGAATTTGAGACGGTTTTGTAAGGAAGTGGGCATGAAACGTTCGCTGGCTCCTACACCCGGAACATATTCGACGTTCAGTGCCGGCAAAGAGTATAAAATCAAAATCGGATCATCCACGCAATTCTTTAAATCCGAACTGTTTTCCGCTAAAAGCAAGAGAGAAATCATCAAGCTCTTCTTATATGCGCGCTCATTGGGAAAATCGCTGAACTTTGCTAAACCGCGCAAAAAATCGTTTAAGCTGGAAGAACAATCGGCCGCCGAATACCTGTCTAACAACTACGACAAACAGATTCTTGAATACCTCGCTTACCCTCTTTTTACTGAAATGTATCTGGGAACGCCGGAAAATAATTCCAAGCTTGCTTTTCTGGCTGCTTTCAAAACTCTGCACCGCTTAAAAATATTTACCCTGGAAAAAGGCATGGGCTCGCTGCCCGAGCGTATGGCGCGCACATTGGACATCAGACTGCAAACTCCTGTTATTGAAATTAGCCGTACAGTCCCCCAGGGGCTTTTCGAAATTAAAACCGGCGGCGAAAATCCTGAAAAACGCCTGTTCGAAGCTGTCGTTTTTGCCGTCCCATCGCCTATCGTGCCCAAAATATATGCTGATCTGCCGGAAGCATTGAAAGAATGTTTTCTCGCCACTTCTTACGCGCCGTCTATTGTTATTTCTCTGGCCGTAGACCGCCAGTACCCTGATACATCCATGATTAACAGCCTGTTGCGGAAAGATTGCCGTGTGCTTGGAAATATTATTTTTGACCGCCACAAGGGTCCCCACCGTGTTCCCGAAGGCAAGGGCCTGGCAACGGCGATCCTTTGCGAACAGGCCAGCCGCAACCTGTTTGATGAACCCGATGATGTCGTCATTAGTGAAGCTTTGAAAGAAATGGATTTTCTTTTTCCCGGTTTTTCGGGCAGGCTGATATTCCCCAAGGTTTACCGCTGGAAATACGGTGCGGTTCAGCCGCGGGCCGGTTTGATATATAAGCAGGATTCGGCTCGAAAAGCACTGAAAGACGAACTTGCCAATCTTTACTTTGCAGGTGACGGCCTGTATTGGTCAGGCCTTGAAATCAGCTTCAACACCGGTATCGAGGCAGCCAAGCAGATAATTAAAAAGATGGGTAAAAGAAAGCGTTCTAAATCCTAATGTCGCTTCATTTTGCTTGCGCTCACTAAACTGATCGGTTCTAGGTTCAGGGTTCTAGGTTCAAGGGTTATAACATCTTGACATTACTTAACGTTACAACTAAATATCAAGATTGGTTTCTTACACCCATGGAGTGATAATTACTTGACGTCTCTATTGAGGTATAAGTCTTTTGGATTGCGCCTGTTAGAGCTCATCAACCCGGAACCCCTGGCCCAGACCTGATTTCAAGAAGTTGGATCCAAGGCATATTTTTTAATTGCAAAGGGCTGATATTCTTGATAATAGTCGTCGCACCAGGGCGGGCTTGAACGTTGAACCGCTCAACCTAGGGCTCAATCTTCTGACGGATAATAGGGAGATCAACTGATGAACATTGTAAAACCCGGTGCCCATATGGACCATATGCTGCGGACAACGCGGCTGCATCATGTACAGCTCAGCAATATGGCCGATGTAAAGGCCAATATGATGCTGACCATTTCATCCGTGCTGATCACGCTTTCCGTACCTTACACCATGAAACCGGAGTTGCAATGGGCTGCTCTGATTCTGATCGCATTCTGTTTTTTAACGATTATCCTGGCCGCATACGCTGTAATGCCCAAGCTGCCGTTTTCAGTAAAATCCGGACCGCGGCCGGATATCACCGACCCTTTTTTTAACATCCTTTTCTTTGGAGATTTTGTGCGTTTGGAATACGATGAGTATGAAGCGGCCATGGAAGATGTGTTGAACGGTCACACCCTGACGTACCGGGCACAAGTGCGAGAATTATATACGCTGGGGACATTCCTGGCGACCAAGAAATACCGTTTCGTACGCTTGGCCTACATGTCCTTTATCTGCGGTCTGTTTACCAGCGGCTCTGTACTGGTTCTCTTAAGTCAATAAGCCCCCACCAATTCTTGGCCATTTATGGATATACATTTTAATGAAAAAAGCTGCATAATCGAGCCTGAAAAATATAAGCAGTTCTGTACCTGTGGAAACCGGCATCCGCCGATTTCGATCAAAATGTATACGGGCACAGATGCGTACACGCAGCTTGCCAAAGACTGCCGCCAGGCGGTCGGCAGCGGGTCTGTTTTACTAGTTGACGACGAAAACACACACAGAGCCGCCGGTGGCAGAGTTGTGACCTGCCTGCAAGAAAACTCCGTCCAACATCAGGTGATAACGCTTCCGGGCGATACCAGCGTGACCGATCGTCTTGCAGATCGCATTACTTTTGAAAGCAGCCGGCATGAATTAATTATCGCTGTCGGTGCCGGAACAATCAACGATCTTGGAAAATACGCCGCAAAAAAAAGAAATGTTCCTTACTGGGCGGTACCCACCGCCCCTTCCATGAACGGTTATACTTCCTCCATAGCGGCCGTAAAGATCAAAGGCGTCAAACGTACGCTGCCCGCACCGCCGCCCCAATTTATTTACGTTCATCCTGCCGTAATCCGGCAGGCGCCGATAAAATTACGTCAGGCCGGTTTATGTGACGTGCTGGCAAAATCCGTCTCGGACATTGACTGGCAAATCGAATCATTGCTTTCTGACGGCAACTATTGTGCTTTGCCATCGGCTATCGTTGCCGAATCGGAAAGCAGCTACATGGAACATCCGGAAGGCATCGCTTATGGCAGTGAAAAAACAATCATGGGGCTTTTCAAAGGGCTTTTGGTCTCAGGTGTCGCCATGAGTCTGGCCGGCTCCAGCGCTCCGGCATCAGGGGGAGAGCATTTGATTTCTCATTTTCTGGATATGCGTGCAAGCCTCACTAAAAGAACCCCCGAGCTTCACGGTCTCCAGGTAGGAGCCGGAGTAATCCTTGCGGCCGCATGTTATTGCCGGCTGGCATTGCTCAATGCAAAGGATTTGAAAAGTACCGCTGCATCTGCCTTTAGTACCGCTGCCGGCCATATGCCTTCCGTGTGGGGCCCTATGGCCGCCGAGGTTGAAAAGCAGTTTTTAAAAAAACGCGCGCATCTTTTAGCCTTCGACAGGCTGCTGCCTGAAAACTGGCAGACGCTGAAGATGCTTTTCGGCAGGGTAAAAAAGCCGCAATTTTTTGTCGACCTGATCCGGCGCGCAGGCTTTGAGATGACTCTTGAAGCGCTTAATCTTTTAAAGGATGAATTCCGCCTGGCTGCATTGGCGTCCCGTACGATCCGCGAGCGGATTACCGTCCTTGACCTTGCGGCACACACGGGTGTTCTCGAAGATGCCACCGCAGCGGCCCTGGAACTGCTGACATGAAACCATGGATAATAGCACACCGGGGAGCTCGTTTTGAGGCTCCGGAAAATACAAGATCCGCCTTTGATAAAGCGCTCACATATCCCATCGAGGGCCTGGAGCTGGATGTCCAGATGACCGGCGATGGACGGACGGTTCTGTACCACAACAGGACCCTGGCCCAAATCAACGGCAGCCGCAAAAGGATTTCCGATTACACCTACAAACAGCTCCTTGCCTGTGATTGGGGCGGCTGGTATTCTCCGCAATATGCCGGTGAAAAGATTCTCACGCTCCGTGAAACCCTCCGCTTATACAGCCGGAGCACCCGGCTGCTGATCGAAATCAAGTCACGCAAACAGGATCGGATGTCCGGCAGATCTTTTGAGCTTACCGACAATATATTGAAAGCATTGGAGACCACGGCGTTTGGGAATCATCAAGATAATATTTTTATTCTCTCTTTTGATCCGGATGTCTTAAAGTATGCCTTCCGCCAAGCGCCCGGTTTGAAATATGTGCTGAACTTATCGGATTCGAGCGCGGAACCGACGAGTCCTGCCGCGATTCTGCGGCAGCCCCGGCCCGAAACAGATCATCTGCACGCCCTGTGCGTAAAAGAAAAATTTCTTTCACAGGACCTGGTCTCATATGCCCATAAGTCACAAAAACTTTTAATGACATATGCCTGCAACGTTACCAGACATGTGAACAAGGCCCTCAGTCTGAATGTTAACGTGATTATTACGGACAAACCCGGCTGGCTGGCGGCATTACTCCATAAAAAAGGCCTGCGCTGATGACAAAGAATATTGGCTAGATAACCCAAAAAGTACAAGATTCCCAAACCGAATCGTCTATGATAATAGTTTTATGTCACCCGTTGGTTAAGGAATCTTGCATTGAGGGTTACACAGCAGACCGTGCACTATTGCGTAACTTTCTATGCAGCTTTGAATATTTATCAGCAAAATTATTGAAACTTGGCCTGCAATATGGTGCTATCGGGAATCCCGCCTATTGAATATACAGGCTTCCCACTAATACCTGTTAGGCTCACAAACGATTGGATCTTTAGCTAGGAGGAAAAGTGAATTTGCTTGGCAGACTACTCTCACAAAGCAGAAGGCCTCGCGGATGGTTTGGCCGGATCCTTGTTCGTGGTATGAACTTAGGGCATTCTGGTTTAACGCGTTGGGGTCTTTCGAAGGTGGAGATTCCTGAACACGCGAACGTACTCGATATCGGGTGCGGAGGCGGTCGAACCCTCGAGTATCTCGCATCCCTAGTTAGACTTGGCAAAGCAATCGGCATTGACTACTCAGAGGACTCTGTTGCCGTCGCACGGAAAAGGAACCTAAAACTGATTGTCAGCGGTCGCGTTGAAGTTCTCCATGGGTCGGTATCATCGATGCCATTTTCGAATGCAACATTCGACTGTGTTATAGCAGTGGAGGCCTATTACTTCTGGCCTGATATTGCCGCAGACCTTGCCGAAGTACGGCGTGTGATGAAACCGAATGGTCAGCTGGTGATCATCGCTGGTATGTACCTTGGATCGAAGTTTGACAAGCGAAACATGAAACTGATCAGAGTTGGTGGCATGAGGTGCTTCTCTGTACAGGAGTTCGAAGACACCCTCCAGGATGCCGGATTCTCCAATGTATCTGTCACTGTGGAACCCCGAAAGGGATG
>JAQBHK010000068.1:0-6299 GCA_032127815.1 Desulfobacterales bacterium | reverse complement strand
CAAAGATGTCATCCGGTCGCAGTTGGCATTGATATTGCAATGAAAAGAATCAGTAATTAAATCAACAAAGGAAGGGGTCAGAAGATGATATCGGGGATCTATACATTAATTGACGGTGCTTTGGTGCACCAGCTTAGATTTGAAACCATTTCCAATAATATGGCCAATCTGAGTACGAATGCGTTCCGGAAAGATATCATTTCTTTTAATCAGGCACTTTCGATGAATTACGTTTCTGAAACCGATTTCACGCCGGGTCCTGTCAGACATACAGGCAATGACCTGGATGTGGCCTTGGAGGGCCAGGGTTTTTTTAAGGTCCAGACTCCCAAAGGAGTGCGGTATACAAGGGACGGCGCTTTTAGCCTTAATGCCCAGGGTGCTCTGGTGACTCGCAGCGGTGATGCCGTCATGGGAGAAAATGGCCCGATTACAATTGCCGGGAAACAGATGACCATAACAAATGACGGACAGGTTGTCGTGGACGGTACGCCGGTGGATAAGTTAATGCTGGTCGAATTCAAACGGCCTCAGTTTCTTAGCAAAGAAGGCAGTTCGTATTACTTCCATCAAGGACCGGAAAGTGAAGTTATTGCAGCCGAAGAAACCGGTGTTAAACAGAGTTATCTGGAGGGTTCCAATGTTAATCCGACGGCAGAGATGATTAAGATGATTGAAGCCTTCAGGTCGTTTGAGTCGGCCCAAAAAGCGATTCAGTCTATTGATGAAATTACCAACAAAATGATTAATGATCAAGGTATGTAGCAGTAAGGGAGGAGATAATTATGCTAAGGGGATTGTGGTCGGCGGCATCAGGAATGGCCGCCCAGAAAATGACTATTGATGTTATTGCCAACAACTTGGCCAACGTAAGTACAACCGGTTTTAAAAAGAGCAGGACCGATTTTCAGGATTTGATGTATCAGACTATCAGCCAGGGCGGCGCACAAACAGCAGACGGCGGTCAGATCCCGACAGGCATCCAGATTGGTATGGGGGCCATGCCTGTCGGTGTCCAGAAAATGTTCATGCAGGGAGATTTTCAGGAGACCAAAAATGAACTGCACATGGCGATTGAAGGCCGGGGTTTCTTCAAGGTGATCAGCAATGAAGCGGATGCCTATACCCGGTCAGGCAATTTTAAATTGGATGCGGAGGGCAACATCGTCACGCCCAATGGTGAAAAATTGCAGCCGGAGATGAGCGTTCCGGCGGCAACGGTTTCTATCGAAATCGGCACCGACGGAACCGTAACCACTTTTGACGCTACAGGTACAGGCAGCCAACTTGGAACGGTCGAATTATATTCATTTGCCAATGCGGCGGGTCTTAAAAGCATGGGGCACAATATGTATAAATCCACCGACGGTTCAGGGGAAGCTGTTTCCGGCACGCCGGGTTCCGATGGTATGGGAACAGTTGTGCAGGGGTATCTGGAGATTTCCAATGTGGATGTTGTGGAAGAGATGGTTTCCATGATTATGGCTCAGAGGGCCTATGAGATCAACAGCAAGGCCATCAAAACAGCCGATGACATGATGTCAATAGTTAATAATCTCAAAAGGTAGCCGTTATGGTTAAAAGCACTCGAATAATAGCTGTTCTAATTTGTTTTTTGGCTCTGTGCTTGTCTGCAGAGGCCAAGCCGGCCGTCGGTAAGGGCGTTGCAGCAGCCGAGCCACAAAATTATCAATCCATAACGGAAGAGAAACTTCAAGAGGTCTATATTCAATATCTTTGCCGTCGCTTGGGGAAAGAAAGGGCGGATGTAGCCGTGTCCAAATTTAAAGTTTCCGGCAACAGGCCTGTTGCCTCCGGAAAGATCAGCATGCAGCTGTTTCAAAAAAGAAGCGAAAAGCTGAAAGGTTATGTAAAACTAGTCGCTGCTATCAGCGTGAACGGGACGGTAAGGAACAAGGTTAAGCTTTCCGGCTGGGTGGATGTATTTGAATCAATAGTTTGCGCCGCTCGCAATCTTAAGAAGAAAGAGATCATCAACGCAGACGATGTTTATTTAGTCAGAAGAAATATTTCTCACATATCTGCAAACTATTTAACCGATATCGGCAAAGTGACCGGACTGATGGCCAAGCATAGTATCAAGGCCGATAAGAGTATTAAAGGATGGATGCTGGAAAAATCTCCGGTTGTCAACAAAGGTGATCTGGTCACGATTCTGGCAGAATCAAGCGGTCTCATGATAACTGTTCCCGGAAAGGTTTTAATGCAAGGTTTTGCGGGTGAACTTGTAAAGGTTCAAAACCTGATGAGCAAAAGAAAAATTTATGCAAAAATCATAGATCCCTCAACGGTAATGGTCGATTTTTAGCAAAGGAGAAATCAATGCCCACAAGGAAATACATAATTTTATGCATGGCACTTGTTTTTTTAACCGCTTGTGCCGGCGCACCCAAAAGCACATCTACTCCAGCTGGAATCAAAGAGCTTCTTGAACCCGGATTTCCGGTTTTTACTCCTCCCCGGGCTGCGGAAGGGTCACTGTGGTCGGATGTTTCAGGGGTTGACCTGTTTCCGGACAGCAGAGCCAGAAGAGTGGGCGATATTGTCACTGTGCGCATTGTGGAAGACCCGGAGGCCACACTGAATGCCAATACCAAAACGAGTCGATCATCGAGTATCAGCGCGGCCAAACTGAAGCTTTTAGGTTATATGCAGCAGCTGGCCAACAAGAACCCAACCCTGGCACAGAACCCGGGTAGTGATGATTTATTCTCGGCGACTCTGGGTATGGATTTTGACGGCAAAGGCAGCAGTGACCGGGACGGGCATGTAAAGGCCTTCGTTGCGGCCGTGGTTCAAAAGGTTCTTCCCAACGGGAACCTTTATATTGAAGGCAAAAGAGAGATCAAGGTCAATAATGAAATGCAGTTCATAACTATCTCGGGCATCATAAGGCCGGAGGATATAAGCCCTGCCAATGAAATCTCTTCTACGTACGTGGCTGCCGCCAGGATACTTTATGCCGGCAGAGGCCCCGTAGCGGATAAACAGAAACCGGGCTGGTTAGGGAGGGTGGTTGATCATGTCTGGCCGTTTTAGATTATATTTGTCGATTATATTGTTGTTTGGTTTCATTTATCCATCCATGGGTATGCCGGCGAGGATCAAGGATATCGCTTCGATAAAAGGGATCAGGCCCAATCAGCTGTTCGGCTATGGCCTGATTATCGGTCTTAACGGCAGTGGTGATAAAGGCGGCACCGGTTTTACCATCCAGGGCCTGGTGAATATGCTGGAACGCATGGGGGTGCACGTTAGTGCCGCTGATGTCAAAGTAAGCAATGTTGCCGCTGTGATGGTGAGTGCCACTCTGCCTCCCTTTGCCCGCATAGGAAAAAAGATCGACATAACCTTATCGTCCATTGGCGACGCCAAAAGCCTGTCGGGAGGTACTCTTCTGCTGACCCCCCTGCAAGGGGTGGACGGCAAGATCTATGGCCTGGCCCAGGGAGCCGTATCAATTGGCGGTTATTCCGTGGGCGGGGCTGACGGAGGAGGCGTTACCAAAAATCATCCCACGGTAGGAAGAATAAGCGGCGGAGCGACGATAGAAAGAGAAGTTCCTTTGTCGATAACGGATAAAAAAGAGCTGACTATTATGTTAGACAATCCGGATTTCAATACAGTTACCAGGGTTGCCGATGCCATTAACGCACGCTTGGAAGAGAGTCTTGCGACACCGATAGATTCGGGCACCTTAATATTGAAGATTCCTGAAAGGCTTCAAGATAAAGTGGTTAACCTGATTGCCCAGGTCGGTGACCTGCAGGTCACACCTGATAATATTGCCAAAGTTATTGTTAATGAAAAGACGGGTACCGTTGTGATTGGACAGAATGTCAGGATCCAAAAAGTTGCTGTCGCCCATGGAAACTTGAGTATTCAGATCAAAGAGACCACAGAGGTTTCACAACCGCAGCCCTTTGCACCTTCGGGCGAAGGGGCGGCCCCTGTCCAGGTGGGTGACGGTATCATCGTAGCACCGGGAGGCAGTACCGTTGTTTCTCCGGAGAGTGATGTCACCGTCGCCGAAGAGAGAAACCAGCTTATTTTAGTCTCTCCAGGAAATACAATCGATGAACTGGTCAAGGCGTTAAACGCAATTGGCGTTACCCCCAGGGATCTTATTACTATTCTGCAGGCTCTGAAGGCGGCGGGTGCCCTTCAGGGAGAATTGGAAATTATATAAAGGAGACACGCTATGTTAAAACCGATTGCAGCGCATCCGGCAACGGCAGCCTTGCAAAAAGATGTCTCAACGGTCGGACTGCAGAAAGCCTGCACCGAGTTTGAATCCATCTTTATAAACCATATGCTGAAATCTATGCGGTCCACCGTTGAGAAGGACGGGCTCTTTGGAAATAGTACCGAGAGTCAGATCATGGACTCGATGTTGGACGAAAACCTGGCCCTGGGAATTGCTAAAGGCGGTGGCATTGGACTTGCAAAGATACTTTTTACAGACCTCAAGGATTGACAAAATAACAATTCAGTTTACAGCCGGATATTCCGATAAATAGAATAGGGAGTTTAGTTATGGAAACACATAACGTTCGCTTGATTGAAAAGCTTTTTTACAAAAAGATCATGCTTTACCATGACCTGCTGTATTGTTTTAAGCACGAAAGAGAGTCTCTGATAAATTTAAACTTGGATAAGCTGTGGAGTATATCGAAAGAAAAAGAGAAGATATGTGCGGAAATCAATGCCGTTAAGCAGGAAATCGTTGCAGTTCTTGATGTGCAGGGAAATCAAAAAACTTTTGAGCTTAACCGCACAATGGACTTGATCCCCGGAGAATCCAAGGCTGAGTTTCAAAAGTTGTACCTGCGGCTTATTAAATTAAAGAGCGAGATCGAGGTCTTCAGAAAAGAAAACATTTCTTTTGTCAATGATTCTTTGCAGTTTCTGGATGAGATCATAGCGATCATAACCGGCACTAACGGATCAGGAAATATGTACAATGAAAAATGTCATTTGAGTAAATCCAAATCTCATGTATTGCTGAGCAGGGAGGCTTAAGCATGGGCATACTCTCTATACTTGATGTTGCCAGGACCGCTTTGAGTGTGCAGCAGTATGGTGTTGATGTGACCGGCCACAACATTGCCAACGTTAATACTCCCGAGTATTCGCGTCAAAACCCGATCATCACGGCGAGGGAGCCTGCAATGTACGGCGGCCAGCTCTTTGGACGCGGTGTGGACTTAACCACAATAATCAGAAGCACTGATCAATTGGTCGAAAAGCAGCTCAGGCAGGAAAAATCGAGCATGGTATCGTCCCAGGAGATGGAAAATTACATGCGGATCTTCGAGGGGCTTTTTAACGAAAATTCCGAAACCAGTATTAGTGCGCTGCTCTCCGGCTTCTGGAATTCGTGGCAGGATATTTCAAACAACCCGTCGGGAGTTCCCGAGCGGATTGCCCTATATGAACATGCCGGCCTGCTGTCAGGACAACTTAACGCCTTGAACAGCGATTTGACCCAGATAGAGACGGATTTAACAAGTGCTGTCAGTGTTGGAATAGAAAGGATCAACCAGATTACAAGTGAGATCGCCGTTCTCAATGGTCAAATTGTTAGTAGGGAGTCAGACGGTAGCAATGCAAATGACCTTAGAGATCAGCGCGTTGCACGCGTCTCGGAATTGTCCGAATACATGGATGTGCAGACCTTTGAGCAGGGCAATGGTGCACTCACCGTTGCAACGGTCAGGGGCGGCATCCTGGTTAGCGAAAAAGAGAATTTTGAGATCAAGCTGGGAGGTACTAACGGAGACCGGGTGCTGTGGGAGAATTCAAGTGGTGCAACCGTTGACATCACGAACTATTTAACCAACGGAAAACTTGGCGGATGGCTTGAGATGCGTGATGAGATCGTTGCCAAGTATAAGCTGGACCTTGATGCCGTGGCAAAAGAATTTGTCTGGTCCGTTAATGAGCAGCACAGCCAGGGGGTGGGGCTGAATCTTTTTGATGCAGCGGTTACAGGAACTTACGAAACCGGTTCAAGCGGCCTTTTGGACACCCTTTCTTATGGCGACAAAATCGATTACACCAAAGATTTCAAGATGTGGACTTATGACAGTGGTGCAACGGCTCCCGTGCCGGTTGATGTTGATATGGGAATTTCCACTGCAAATCCAACCTGGGCCACGTCATCTTTTACTAGTATCAATACCACTTACACAATTGGAATAACGCAAGGAGGTACCGTCAATACTGATGCCATACAATTTAGTTGGAGTGAAACCGGCGGGGGGGCTGGAACCGGT
>JAQBHK010000067.1:0-3250 GCA_032127815.1 Desulfobacterales bacterium | reverse complement strand
GGCGTGGGTTCCATATAGAAAATATAGACTCCCGGCCGCTTGACCTTAAAGTCTGATTTCCAGGCTGTGCGCCCCATTACAAGGGTTTTTTAAAAAGTGTCCAGAAGATCCTGCTTTTTGCCATTGATCATAACGCCAAACGCTTTGGGTTTGACCAGCTCCATACCGATCATTTCCATGGGATGTGAAAAAGAGAGCTTCAAGTTCACGATTTTGGCTTCTGCCTGCATGACCATGGAGTCTGAGGGAATTACCATTCCAAAATGAGCTAAAACCGGGCCGGGCAATATGAGAGAAATTAAAAACGAACACAATAAGCACACACAGGTTTTCATAAAGATCTCCTTTTACGGCAAAAAAAAACCACCAAGACGTTGTATCTTCTGATACGTTTACCTTCGTGGTTTGGTTAGTATTTTTGATTATGAAAACAATTTTGCCGCAGATTTCGATCTGCAATTTATACTGATCAGGCTATATTACAAACAGGGAGTGTGTCAATATAAAATCGCGGAACGATTTTATATTGACACATAGATTGTGCGTGTATTTTCGCGATGATCCACCAGATATAGCAGGATGCCCTTTTCTTTTATTTTTTCCAAGAGCAGGGGCAATTTTTGTCTGTCGATCTGGTAAACCCTGAAATAGAGGTTGAGACTGTCAGGGGGGACATTATCCCAGGAACTTAAGATACTTGCTATGCGCCCGCCGTATTCGTGGACAAGTTGCCTGACTTCCTTGATTGGTCCCGGCTTGTCTTTCACGCGAATGGCAAACTGAATGCCTTTTTGACCAAGTCCGGTTAGACTTATGAGCACTCTAAAAAGGTCACTGCGAGTTATAATGCCAACTACCTGGTTCTTTTCATCGACGACCGGAAGACCTGAAATCTTTTTTTCCAGAAGGATGGCCGCAGCCTCTTCAACCGTATAGTCCGGGTGAATGGTAATGACGGGAGTTTTCATTAAATCTCTGACTTTTATCTTGGATATCAGGAACAGCAGCTCATGCATATCGAGCGTGGTGGCGTCGGAAGGAGAGGCTTTTTTCAGATCTCTGTCGGTAACAATGCCAACCATACGCCCTTTTTCCATGACCGGGAGGATGTTAATCTTGTGCTCACGCAGCAAATAGCCGGCATCCTGCATTGAATCCTCAGCATTCACGGTGATTACATCTTTGCTCATCCAGTTTTTGACCAGCATCTTTTGTCCTCCTTTTCAGGCGTTAGATCAAAATATGGTGTTTTTTAGTTAAGTCTCTAATAGTTTATAAAGACCTAAACTGATCGGTTCTAGGTTCAGGGTTCTAGGTTCAAAGGTTATAACATCTTGACATTACTTAACGTTACAACTCAATGTCAGGCTTGGTCCCTTGCACCCATTGGGTGAGAATTGCTTGCCGCCTCTATTGAGGTGTAACTCTTTTGAATTGAGCCTGTTAGGGCTCATCAACCCGGAACCCCTGGCCCAGACCTGATTTCAAGAAGTTGGATCCAAGGCATATTTTTTAATTGCAAAGGGCTGATATTCTTGATAATGGTCGTCGCACCAGGGCGGGCTTGAACGTTGAACCGCGCAACCCAGGTTATACAATATATAGGCTAAACTGAAAGGAAGACCTATGCTGATTACTGAGATACTGGCCCGCAATGCCCGCATGTATGCTGAGAAAACAGCCCTTGTGGAGCGCGAGCCGCAAAAAAATAAGCGCCGGGAAATATCCTGGAAGGAGTTTGACGACCAGGCCAATCAGGTGGCCCAGGCTCTGATTGCCCGTGGGATCAAAAAAGGGGACCGGGTCGTTCATTTGATGACCAATTGTCTCGAATGGCTGCCGGTCTATTTTGGAATCCTGCGCACCGGTGCCTGGGCGGTGCCGCTGAACTTTCGCTTTGTGGCCAAGACCATACAAAGATGCGCGCAGACCGCCGAATCCAAAGCTTTTATCTTTGGTGAAGAGTTTGTTGACCGTATTAATACCATAAAAAGTGATCTGGATAAACTTGTAACAACTTATATCTTTGTCGGGCCTGAAGCAATGCGACCGGATTATGCCGAGCCGTACGAAAAAGTTCTGGCATCACAACCTAAGGTTGATCCCGCAGCTACGATCAGTATCACTGACGAGGCCGCCCTCTATTTTACCTCCGGCACCACCGGCACCCCCAAAGCAACGCTGTTGACCCATAGAAATCTTGAGTTTTCCTGTTTTTTGGAAAACCAGCATCACCGCCAGACCCACGATGACAACTTCCTCTGTTTGCCGCCGCTGTATCACACCGGTGCCAAAATGCACTGGTTCGGCAATTTCATTGTGGGGGCTCCGGCTGTCATTTTAAAAGGAATCGAACCGCAGTGGATTATGGAAGCTGTCTCCGCAGAGAAGATAACGGTGGTCTGGCTGCTGGTTCCCTGGGCGCTGGATATTCTGTTTGCCATCCAGAGCGGGGCTTTGAAACTTAAAGATTATAACCTTAATCAATGGCGCCTGATGCATATCGGGGCACAACCGGTGCCGCCCAGCCTGATTAAAGAATGGAAAAAAGTTTTTCCACATCACCAGTATGACACCAATTACGGTCTGACCGAATGTTCCGGTCCGGGATGTGTTCATCTGGGGATAGAGAACATGCACAAGGTCGGTGCCATCGGTTTGCCGGGTTTTGACTGGGAAATCAAGATAGTTGATGACCTGCTGCACCCCGTCGAGCAGGGCCGACCCGGTGAGCTGATGGTCAAAGGCCCGGGAGTGATGCAGGAATATTATAAAAATCCGGAAGCAACCCAAGAGACACTGGTTGACGGCTGGCTGAAAACCGGTGATATCGCCCGCCAGGACGAAGACGGGTTTATCTGGCTGGTGGACCGCAAAAAAGACGTGATTATCACCGGTGGTGAAAACATTTATCCGGTGGAGATCGAAGACTTTCTGCAAACCCACCCCAAAATACAGGATGTGGCCGTTGTCGGACTCCCCAGCCTGCGTCTGGGAGAAATCGCCACAGCCGTAATCCAGGTCAAATCCGGTCAGAAACTGACCGCCGAAGAGGTCAACGAATATTGTAAGGAACTTGCGCGCTTCAAAAGACCCCGCAGAATTATTTTTGAAGATGTGCCCCGCAATCCGACCGGCAAAATTGAAAAGCCCAAGCTGAGAAAAAAATACAGCGGGATAACAGAAAGCTTTAAGGTCTAACTCCGCTTTCTCATACCTTGTATGATTGGTTCTAGGTTCAGGGTTCAGG
>JAQBHK010000066.1:0-2760 GCA_032127815.1 Desulfobacterales bacterium | reverse complement strand
GATACCTTTAAAGTTGAACGGATCGTATCAAAAGGGCATGCTTCGCCGCAAGATTTCTGGTATGATCAGGATCAAAATGAATGGGTAATTCTACTCAAAGGCTCTGCCGGGTTGCTGTTTGAAGGCAACGACACCATAATTGAGTTAAAACCCGGTGACTACCTCAATATCCCGGCTCATACTAAACACAGGGTTGAATGGACTGATCCGGACATGGAGACCGTGTGGCTAGCGATCATGTGGAAAACTTCAGAGACATAGTCGAACATTTGGAAGCAGCTATAATTCAGCAGAGGTATCAGCCGGATCCGGCGCATTCCTGGCTTTCGTTCACTTTGGATAACGAAATGAGATAATTCTGGACTATTGGGCTGCGGTTATATATTTAAAGTGATATTGATATTTTAGCAGATGGCCTGTGAAAAGGTTATTCGGTATGTCATGGATTTGAAACAGAAACAGTTCCTTGAAGATGAATAGTAGAATTTCGGAATGTTTTTAAACTATTAGAAACGAGAATAAAAGGAAGAAATAAAAGCATGAATATCGTCTATCTTTCACCTCACTTTCCGACCCATTACCACCGTTTCTGCCGGCATCTGAGGCAGGCCGGCGCCAACGTGCTGGGAATCGGAGATCTGCAGTACGATCACCTGGCCATTGAAGTGCGTGATGCTCTGACAGAGTACTACCGCATAGATGATATGCACAACTACGATGCGTTGCTGCGGGCCTGCGGATTTTTCACCCACAAGTACGGTAAGATCGATCGGTTTGAGTCGCTAAACGAGTACTGGTTGAGCACCGAAGCCCGCATACGGGACGATTTCAATATCTTTGGTGTACGCGGCCACAACATCGACGACATCCGCCGCAAATCCCGGATGAAGGACAAGTTCCGGGAGGCCGGCGTGCCGGTACCCCGGGGACGGGTGGTGCAGGCCATAAAGGACGCCCGCGGGTTGATCCGCGAGACAGGCTATCCGGTAGTCGTCAAACCGGATGCGGGTGTGGGTGCCCTGGATACCTATCGCCTGGACAATGATGCAGACCTGGTAAAGTTCTTTGCCGCCAAGCCGGCCGTGGAATACATCATGGAAGAATTCATTTCCGGCACCATTTATTCTTTTGACGGCCTGGCCGACCGCAACGGCAACCTGGTGTTCTACACCGCGCATACGTACAGCCAGGGGATCATGGAAACGGTCAACGAGGCGCGCCACGTCTATTACTACTCTTTGCGCAAGATTCCCCCGGCCCTGGAAGCGCTCGGGCGTCGATGCATAAAGGCCTTCGAGGTGAGTGAGCGGTTTTTTCATATCGAATTTTTTCAAACCGCCCCCGACACCTATACGGGGCTGGAAGTGAACATGCGCCCGCCGGGCGGCTTTACCACCGACATGTTCAATTATGCCTGTGACATCGATATTTATCGGGTATGGGCCGAACTGCTGGTGCACCGGCGCACCCAACTTCCCTATACACGCAAGCATCACTGTTGCTACGCGAGCCGCAAAAACAACCTGCGTTATCGTCACGCACACAAAGAGATCATGACCCGTTACGGTGACGTTATGGTTCAGGTGGCAAGCGTTCCCGGCGTGTTCAGCAGTGCCCTGGGCGATATCGGCTATATTTTCAGATCAGCAAAATTGGACGATATTTTCAAGACCATTAATTACATCCATGCAACTGAAACCTAAAATATGCACACTGAAGAACACAACTGGTTCAGCCCGAATCTGAATCGGGATATGGCTCTGAAAATTTACGGACACTGGGGAAAACCGTTTATCGTTTTTCCCTGCTCCCGTGGCCGCTATTTTGATTATGAAGGCATGGGGATGATCAACGCCATTGACGGGTTCATCAATGCCGGCCAGATCAAGCTGTTTTGCATAGACAGCATCGACGCAGAGTCCTGGTACAATTTCGCCGTTCCGCCGGCGGAGCGCAATGCGCGGCACGAAGCCTTTGACCGTTATGTGGTCCAAGAGGTGATCCCGTTTATCCGCGATCACTGCCGCTCACCGCATGCACGGGTGATGGCCAACGGTTGCAGCATGGGAGCCTATCACTCACTGAATTTTTCCCTCAAGCATCCGGATGTTTTTGAAGGCACCATCGCCTTAAGCGGCCTCTATCGCCTGGATCGGACCGAGTTCGGACTTTCGGCCGCCGACATACCGGCCGTCTACTTCAATTCTCCTGTTCACTATCTGGCGGGAATCAACGATCCCTGGTTTCTGGATCGCTACCGGCACAGCAAAATCATTGTGTGCGTGGGTCAAGGCGCCTGGGAAGAGGAAGCCGTTGCCGACACACGCTCTTTGGATACCCTTTTTAGAGAAAAATCGATTCCGGCCCGGGTTGATTTTTGGGGCTACGACGTGAATCACGACTGGCCCTGGTGGTACAAACAGATGAATTATTTTTTGCAGCGCCTTTATGGATAAAACCGGGTTATGAAAAGGAGCGTCTCGATTAAATTTTTTGTGCCAGCCATCGTCCCGTATTCCCCATTCAGAGCTTCGACGACAAGAGCGCCGGCCCGGCTGGGTACGTTGGCAACTGTTCTGGTTGTGATTTGATTACGCTTAAAGCCGGCTTTCTCCAGATGCGATAAGAACGAACTTAGTTCAATAATAGAATCCCACTGGGAAAAGACGTCTTCTTATCTGTCGATTACGTCTCTTAAAAAGTATAAATGGAAAATACCCGCTGAAATCTGTCTTAGTGTGGTCCTGGCCTTGATCTTCT
>JAQBHK010000065.1:0-8480 GCA_032127815.1 Desulfobacterales bacterium | reverse complement strand
CTGATGTATTCAGTGGGCGCGGTATTATCATTTTGCGTTCTCTGTGTGGTAAGCTTACATATAGCGGAAACGGCAATAAAGTCGAGGCGGTTTATGTCTGGGAATAGGCGCTGACTGAAGAATATGAAATGTCCCGTATGTGGATCAAGAATGCAATCTATCCCCCAACCACGCTAACCCCCTTAAATCTTTTCAATAAGCCAAAATAATTTGACATGTGCTATTTAATTCAAGATAATGTTTTTGTACACCTTTCTTTCTATATTTTGTTTTATTCCTGAAGGGACACAATTTAATATCAAATTCAAAAAAACAGCCCGTGAACCAAGGATATAGAGCCATGGAAAAAGCACAAATCCTAATTGTGGAAGATGACGGGATTATTGCAAGGGTTAATCGCAAAAAGAACTTTTCTCATTAAATTCCGCTTCAAGGGGGACGCTATAAAAAAATCGTGTAGCGATTTTATCGGAGGAATTATAAATGGCTGCAAAGAAAAAAACCGCAAGTTCTGCCAAGAAAATGCCTGCTGCCAAAAAGAAAGCTGCTGTGAAGAAGACGCCTGCCAGGCAGACCGGAACCGCTGCCGGGGCCAAGCAGACCACATCCGGGCCCAAAGCGGCCATCGACTTTCCCATCGTCGGCCTGGGAGCTTCTGCCGGCGGACTGGAGGCGCTGGAAACATTCTTTTTAAATATGCCGCCTGACAGCGGCATTGGATTTGTGATCATCCAGCATCTAAGCCCCAGGCATAAAAGTATTATGCGCAGTATTTTAGCAAAAGATACCCCCATGAAGGTCGTAGAGATAAAAGATGGGATGAAGATCAAGCCAAACCAGGTGTACCTCAACCCTCCGAATAGTAATGTGGTGATTATTAACGGCACCCTGCAGCTAATGGTTCCTGTAAAAACCAGTGGTATGAATCTGCCCATAGATCACTTTTTCAGATCTATGGCTGAAGAACTGGGTGAAAAGGCGATCTGCATTATCCTGTCGGGCACTGCCACCGACGGCACCTTGGGCTTAAAAGCGATCAAGGGCGGCGGCGGCCTGGCCATTGTTCAGGACCCGGCTTCGGCCAAGTACGACGGCATGCCCAGAAGCGCCATCGCTACCGGGATTGTCGATTTTATTCTGCCTGTGGAAAAAATCCCTTCGGAACTTTCACGCTATGTGCAGGCACCCTATATCGGTGCGCCCAACAAAGCCCTCGTCCCTGATGATCAACTTGCCAACCATCTTAACAAAATATTTGCCCTGATTCGATCAACGACCGGGCACGATCTGTCCCAGTACAAACATACGACCATTCGCCGCCGGATTGAGCGGCGCATGGCTATCCACCAGATCGCCAAGATAGCTCAATATGTCCAATATCTTCAACAGACCCCGCCTGAAGTTGAGATTCTTTTCAAAGACATGCTCATCGGGGTGACCAATTTCTTCAGAGATTCCGAAGCCTTTGAGATTTTGAAACACCAGGTGCTCCCGGCGTTGTTAAAAGCCAAACAACCTGATGCGTTGATCCGTATCTGGTCCGTGGGTTGTTCCACCGGTGAAGAGGCCTATTCAATCACCATGCTATTTCTGGAAGCCATGGATATGGTGAAACAAATGTTCAATGTTCAGGTTTTTGCCAGCGACATAGACACCCATGCCATCGAGCATGCCCGTGCAGGCGTTTATCCGGACAGTATTGCCGCGGATGTATCACCGGAGCGCTTGAATAAATATTTTATAAAAGAAGGCAACAGCTTTAGAGTCAAGAAACAGCTCCGCGATATGATTGTCTTTGCCGCACAAAACGTTATTAAAGATCCGCCCTTTTCTAAAATAGATCTTGTGAGCTGCCGGAACTTACTCATTTATATGAATACTGCGCTGCAAAAAAAGGTCTTGCCTTTATACTATTATACTTTAAATCCGGATGGAATTCTATTTTTGGGAACTTCAGAGAGCACCGGCGAGTTTACCGACCTTTTTCATCCTGTTAGCAGCAAATGGAAGATCTTTAAACGCCAAGAAGTTTTTAACGGAAAGGATGCCTATTATCCCAGAATGCCTTTTTACCAGGGGCCTCAATTGGATGACAACGGTAAAAAGAAGGTGCCTGTGGATATGGACATCCAAAGTATGGCTGAAAAAGTAATCCTTGAAAACTTCGCCCCGCCCGGGGTTTTAGTTAATACAAAATATGAAATTATTCATTTTATGGGTAAAACGGACAAGTACTTAGAGACCCCCGTTGGTAAAGCCAGTTTTAATATCTTATCAATGGCGCGTGAAGGTTTGCGATTCAAACTGCGTACGGCCATGCATGACGCTGTCCGGAAAAAAATGACAACCACATATAAAGCCCTTAGAATAAAATATAACGGGGAGTTTCGCACGGTTGACCTGATCGTCAGGCCGCTGACCGAATCAGCCGCCATGCCGGATTATTTGCTTGTAATGTTCGATGATAAAACATCTCTCGAAAAGTCCGCCGGGAAAAGAGGGACAAAGGCGGCAAAGGATGAGGCTGACCCTGTCATTGTGAGCCTTGAACTGGAACTGGAATCGACCAAGGCGCATCTGCAGACAACCATTGAAGAGATAGAAACATCTAACGAAGAACTCAAATCGACCAATGAAGAGTTGCAGTCGGTCAACGAAGAGCTGCAAAGCACCAATGAAGAGATGGAAACATCAAAAGAGGAGTTGCAATCGACCAACGAGGAGCTGATAACCGTCAACACGGAACTCCAAAGAAAGGTGGAAGAGTTGTCCAATACGAACAATGACATCAGCAACCTGCTGGGCAGCACTGAAATCGGAACCATCTTTTTGGACACCAAGCTTAATATTAAACGTTATACCCCGGCCATGACCGCTATATTTAATCTGATCCATACGGATTTGGAGCGGCCCATCAGCGACATCACATCAAAAATCAGATATGACCACTTGGAGAAAGATGCACAAACAGTGCTCGACAATTTGGTTCACAAAAATACGGAAGTGCAAGACATAAAGGGTCATTGGTATTCTGTGCGGATCGTGCCTTACCGAACCACAGAGAATGTGATTAACGGTGTTGTGATTACCTTTGTGGATATAACGCAACTTAAGCGAACGGAGGAATTGCTGCGCAAGCGCGAGGCCGATATGCGGCGTTTGGCCACCGTGCTCATAGACTCCAACGACGCTGTCACGGTGCTGGACTTAGAGGGCAAGATCAAGGCCTGGAACAAAGGTGCGAAAAACTTGTACGGCTATAGTGAGAACGAGGCCTTGAAAATGAATGTTCGCAATATCGTTCCCGAAAACCGGCAAGAAGAAGCATTGGCCTTTATCAAGAAATTGGAAGAAGAAGCATTGGAGTCGTTTGAAACTGAGCGCATTACCAAAGACGGCCGACGGCTTCAAGTGTGGTTGACGGTGACAAAGCTGGTTGATGACGATGGCAAAACGGTCGCCGTAGCCACCACGGAACGCGATATTAACGGGCGCAAATAAGAAGGGGTTCAGGGTTTCAAGGGTTCAGGGTTCAGGGTTCAGAGGTTCAGGGTTCGGAGGTTCAGGGTTCGGAGGTTCAGAGTTCAGAGGTTCAAGGGTTCAGGGTTCGGAGGTTCAGAGGTAACCTATAACGTAGAACGGGGAACGCTGAACCCTGAACGGCAATACAGAACACACAGACAGAGGATATAGAACATTGATAAAAAACCAAATCTTGATTGTGGAAGACGACGCCATTATCGCAATGGCTTTGGAAAACCAGTTGCATAAACTCGGTTATAGTGTCTCGGGAATAGTCGGTTGTGGAGAAGACGCCATTGAAAAGGTAAAAGCGAATACTCCTGATTTAATATTGATGGATATCGTGCTTAAAGGTGAGATTGACGGGATTGAAACTGCCCAAAAAATACGCACCCATTTTGATGTTGCGATCATTTTTATTACCGGGCATGCCGATAAAGACAGGCTTGAACGCGCCAGGCTTATCTATCCTTTCGGCTTTATTATCAAGCCCTTTAAGGATCAAGACCTTGGCGTCACTATCGAGATGGCTCTTTATGCGGCTAAAATGGACAAGGAACATAAGCGGCTTGAGGAAAACCTGCGTATTCATCAATCAGAATTGCTGACGCAGAACGAACAATTGCGCCAGACCCAGCTGGATTTGGAAGCGGCACGGGATAAATATTCTGATCTGTATGACTTTGCGCCGGCCGGACATATTACGATATCGGAGCAGGGGCTTATATTGGAAGCAAACCTCACCAGCGCTAAGCTTTTAAGAACGGAAAGAAGTTTATTAATTGGAAAGCCCTTCACAAAGTTCATCGCCAAAGACGATCAGGATTTTTTTTATCTGCACTGCAAGACACTCTTTGAAACAAAAACCAGGCAGACCTGTGAACTTAAATTGACAAGCAAAGATGGAGCCGGATTTGATGCTCAATTGGAATGTATCGCCAAACAAGATGCTGAGGGTAATTTTAGCCAATTTCGAGCAGCCTTGATCGACATAAGTGAGCGCAAAAAGCTTGAAGAACAAGTCCGACACGCTTTCAAAATGGAAGCAATCGGGACGCTTGCCGGCGGCATTGCCCATGAATTCAACAACATCCTGGGGATCATAATAGGCAATGCGGAATTAGCAATGGATGATACCCCTGGGTTCAGCCCGGCGCATTCCAGCCTTGAAGAGATTCAAATGGCCAGCTTCCGTGCAAGGGATGTGGTAAGGCACCTGCTCAGCTTCAGCCGCAAAATAAACCTGGAGCGAAAACAGATAAAAATAAACCCGCTTGTCCGGGATGCTCTCAAATTTTTACGGGTAACTATTCCAACCAGTATTGAGATTCGTCAGACAATACAGGCTAAGGAAGATACTGTTTTGGCCGACGCGACTCAAATCCATCAAATCATGATCAATTTAGGGACCAACGCTTTTCACGCCATGCATGAGGAGGGGGGGATTCTGGGTGTTGAAATACAAAATGTTGTTTTGGATAAAGATATAGCTTCTGTTGATCCTGGTTTGACACCCGGCAACTATGTCAAAATAACAGTGAGTGATACAGGTCAAGGAATAGACCCCTTGGTGATCGACCGCATCTTTGATCCGTATTTTACTACAAAAGAGGTTGGCCAGGGCTCTGGTATGGGGTTGGCAGTGGTGCACGGTATTGTCAAAAACCACGATGGTGCCCTAACCGTTGCAAGCAAGCCCGGGCAAGGGACTGCTTTTAGCGTATACTTTCCTGTAGTTAAAGCAGTAGCGGCGGCAGAGCCGAAAAGTATTGAAAAGCTTCCGAGCGGCCATGAAAGCATACTTTTTGTGGATGATGAAGAGGCCATAGTAAAAATGACGCGGCAGCGGCTGGAGCTGCTGGGGTATAATGTTGAAGCAGTGACAAGCCCTGTTGAGGCGTTGGAGTTATTGCGATCCAACCCATCCCGATTTGACCTTGTTATCACTGATATGACGATGCCCCAGATGACCGGTGACAAACTGGTGCAAAAAATTCTGACTTTAAGGCCGGACATGCCGATTATCCTCTGCACCGGATTCAGCGCAAAGATCAACGGAGAAAAAGCAGAAAAGATAGGTGCTGCCGGATACCTTGAAAAACCGCACGACCAACGTGAGTTGGCGCTGGCAGTCCGTAATGTTTTAGGCCAAAAAATGACCTGAAAATACTTAAAGTGTCCTGGCCCAGAGAACCAGACTTTTCAGGACTAAATAAATAAAAGCAAGACAGTTTGCCAAACATGCTGAAGGAATTAAAAATGGGAAAAAGCAGCCCCGAATCAAAGCAATTTGCCGCACTGCGAAAGCGGGCAGAGGAATTTGTCAATAAAAATCCTTCGGCCTTAAAAAAAATGCCTCCAAGGGATATCCAAAATCTGATTGAAGATTTGAATATCCACCAGGTTGAGCTTCAGATGCAGAACGAAGAGTTGCGGCGAACACAACAGAAACTCGAAAAGGCACGCGATAACTATACTAATTTGTATGACTTTGCTCCCGCTGGTTATTTTTCAATTACTCCTGAGGGCATCATCGTGAAAGCAAATCTAACCGGTGCGGTTATGATCGGTTTGGAAAGAGAATTATTAATCGAAAAACCTTTCACAGATTTTATTAACAAAAATGATCAGGATGTTTTTTATTTGCACCACAAAAAACTTTTTAAAACAAAGGCTAAGCAGACTTGCGAACTGAGACTTGTAAAAAAAGACGGCGTGCAGTTTTATGCTCAACTGGAGAGTTCAGTCGTGCAAGGCAGCGACAACAATTCAGATCAACATAGAATAATCATTAGCGATATCACCGCACGAGTTCAAGCAGCCGAGGCGTTGCAAAAGGCTCATAACGAGTTGAAAAATCGTATTGACAAACGAACCGCCGAACTAAACAAGATAAAAGCCATTAATACCCTGGCAGGCGGAATTGCGCATCAATTTAACAATGCTTTATCCGGCATAACCGGCAACATTGATCTGATTGAGATGGATTTTCCGAATAATGAAAACATGGCCTGGTATATCCAACAGATGAAGGATTCCTCTGATCGGATGATTACACTGACAAATCAACTTTTGGCCTATGCCAGAGGAGGCAAATATCAGGCTGAAACCGTATCATTGAATGCGTTTGTGGAAAATGTGCTGCCGTTAATACAGCATGGTATCGATCATAGCATTGAGATAGAGACAGGTCTTTTGCCGGATGTTTTGAACATAAAGGCCGATCCGGTTCAAATGCAAATGGTATTCTCCGCTATTTTGACCAATGCATCCGAGGCTATAGAAGGTGAGGGTCACATTCGGATCAGTACCAGAGCAGAAGAGATCGATGATGAGTTTGTAAAATACCATCCGGGCCTTAAGCCCGGCTACCATGCCTGCCTCGAAATCGAGGACAACGGCAAGGGGATGGATAATACAACAAAAAGGAGTCTGTTTGAGCCGTTTTTTACCACCAAGTCTCCCGGCCGGGGGCTTGGTATGGCGGCTGCATATGGTTTCGTGAAAAACCATAATGGATGGATCTCCGTATATTCTGAAGCAGGTCGAGGAACTGTGGTCCGCATCTACCTCCCTGCCGTAGAAGCGCCGGCAACAATACCGGCAACGCCCATAAGAGAGTTGCCCCGCGGTAGTGGTACGATCCTCATTGTTGAAGACGAAGAGATGGTTATGGAGGTAAGCCAGGCACTATTAGAAAGGTTGGGTTACCGTGTTTTGACGGCTGTGAACGGGCAGGAAGCAGTTAATATCGCCAAAAGTTATGATGGAAAGATTGATTTAGTTCTGCTCGATATTATTCTGCCTGATATAGAGGGAGGGGAAGTTTATCCGCAACTCATGCAGGCTCGTCCGAATCTGAAAGTTATCGTCTGCAGTGGATATTCCGTCGATGGCCCTGCCCGGGAGATTCTGGACCTGGGTGCTCAAAGTTTTCTCCAAAAGCCGTTTAGCCTTAAATCTTTATTGGAAAAATTAGAGGAGGTTCTGAAGGATTAAGCGGAGATCGTCAAGCAGTTGCGCCCGGCTGCTTTGCTTTTAAACATCAGCTCATCCGCCCGTTTGACAATCTCTTCCATGGTGTCATCCGTTTTTGCCATGGTCCCGCCTGCAGAGACCGTGA
This sequence comes from Desulfobacterales bacterium, assembly GCA_032127815.1. Lineage (GTDB taxonomy): Bacteria > Desulfobacterota > Desulfobacteria > Desulfobacterales > UBA11574 > Desulfatibia_A. The sequence continues at coordinate 835 of JAQBHK010000065.1, read as the reverse complement.
CGGTAGTTGGGTAATCCGCAACATTGAAGACCCAGAAACTAACACATTTGAAATGGTATTCTTTATCAACGCTGCTGGCGAATTATCATAACTCTATAATACGAGTCCAATCGTATCGGCAGATTAAGAAAAAGGAGTTGAAGAAATGCAGAACGTGAAGTTGGAAATTAAAGACAACAAACTGATTATTGAGATAGATTTGACAATGGAGTTCGGGCTCTCGAAATCTGGCAAAACGATAACCATTGCCAGTACGCGGGGAAACCAAAAGATTGAGGGTACCGATGCTGTAATCGGTTTGAACGTTTACAAATATCCAGACAACGTATAACATCCCGATCCTAAACAGATGCCTTGGCTTTGATTAACCAATCTCATTCATAAGCGTCTCGTGGACTTCTTTGTCCTGAATTCCTAAATATCGCATTGTCACCGCCGGGCTTGAATGATTGTAGCGTTTGCATATGATTTCAAACCCGACCCCGTATCTTGTTCTCTGCATATACCCCCAGGTTTTTCTTAATGTATGAGCGCCATAATTTCCCTCCAGGTTGATCGCCCTGGTCCATTTCTTGATCATATTGTTAACCGCCTGGATCGTGATCGCCTTATTCCCCTTCCTGCTTGCAAACAGATAGTCGCTGTTTTGCGGCTGAACCCTTTCCAGGTAAGTTTTAAGGGATTTGTGAACGGCCTTGTTGACCACAAGTATATTGTCTTTCCCGGTCTTTGATTCTTTTATCTTCAGCGTATCTCCGATTTTCAGGTTTCGCACGGCTTTTACCTTCAGCTTGAGCAGGTCTCCAACTCGAAGTCCGTTGTTGATCCCCAAGGT
>JAQBHK010000064.1:0-4766 GCA_032127815.1 Desulfobacterales bacterium | reverse complement strand
AAAAACCGAGATGCATGCCGCTTTCAAAAACTATCCCGGTGCACTTGATAACACCGTGGAGATTGCCAGGCGCTGTCATCTTGAATTCGACTTTAATAATTATCACTTTCCCAAATTTGAAGCACCCACGGAACAGACACTGGAGGAACTTTTGGAAGCCAGTGCCCGGCAAGGCCTGGAAAAAAAACTGCAGATTATAAAGGCCAAGAACCCAGATATTGATGAAAAACCCTATATCGAAAGAATTGAATATGAAATCGGCCTCATCAATTCCATGGATTTTGCCAGTTATTTTCTGATTGTGGCCGATTTTATCCGCTATGCCAAAGAGCATAATATTCCTGTGGGACCCGGACGGGGGTCGGCGGCCGGGAGTCTTGTGGCCTATTCCCTTGGCATCACGGACCTTGATCCCCTGGAGCATGGCCTGATTTTCGAGCGTTTTCTCAACCCGGCTCGCAAAAGCATGCCGGATATCGATGTTGATTTTTGCATCAACGGAAGGGAAGAAGTCTTTAAGTATGTGGTCGATAAATACGGTGGCAATGATTCTGTGGCTCAGATCATCACTTTCGGAAAACTCAAGACCCGGGCTGTAATTCGTGACGTAGGGCGGGCTTTGGATATTCCGCTTTTTGAGGTGGATGCCATTGCCAAGATGATTCCGGATGTATTAAATATCAGCCTGGATGAAGCTCTTCGGCAGGAACCGCGGCTTAAAGATCTGGTGCGGGAGAAACCTGAAATTGCCGATTTGATAGAAATCTGCCGTGTGCTGGAAGGGCTTCCGCGACATGCCTCAACCCATGCCGCCGGTGTTGTCATCGCCGACCGGTCGCTGGTGGAATATCTTCCGCTTTACAAAGGCAAAAAGGGTGAGGTTGTGACTCAGTTCGACATGAACTGCGTCGAGAAGATAGGACTGGTGAAATTTGATTTTCTGGGCCTGCGCAACCTGACGGTTATTGCGGGTACCCTTGCGCTTATTGCCGCACAGGGCGGCAGCCCGCCCGACCTTTCAACCCTCGATTTGAATGATCCTGACACTTACAAATTGCTTGCGTCCGGCAATACTACCGGTGTTTTCCAGCTTGAAAGCAGCGGTATGAAAGACCTGCTTGTTAGGCTCAGACCGGAAACCTTTGATGAGGTTATTGCACTTGTTGCTCTATATCGTCCCGGCCCCCTTGAAAGTGGTATGGTGGATGATTTTGTGGAAAGAAAACATGGTAAAAGAGCGGTCGAATATAGTGTGCCCCAATTAGAACCGATTCTTAAAGAAACATACGGCGTTATTGTTTATCAGGAACAGGTTATGAACATTGCCGGTGACCTGGCAGATTATTCCATGGCTGAAGCCGACGATTTGAGAAAGGCCATGGGAAAGAAAATTCCAAAGATAATGGCCGAGCACCGCGAGCGCTTTATGCAGGGTGCCACAGCCAAAGGCATACCATCCGACAAAGCCGGCAAAATCTTTTCTCTCATGGAAATGTTCGGGGGGTACGGGTTCAACAAGTCTCACAGCGCCGCCTATGCGCTGATTGCGTACCAAACCGCCTTTCTTAAAGCACATTTTTCCGTGGAATTTATGGCTTCGCTACTTACCAGTGAAATGCATTCCATTGACGGCGTCGTCAAATATATAGCCGAATGTCGCAGTCAGGGTATTGAAGTCCTTCCGCCGGATATCAATGAAAGCGATAAGGAATTTACCGTTTTCGGTTCAAAAATAAGATTCGGACTTGTGGCTGTTAAGAACGTCGGCGAAAGTGCCATTGATGGCATTATTGAGGCCAGAAAAGATGGAAAATTCAACTCATTGTTTGAATTTTGCGATCGTGTTGATCTGAAAAAAGTGAACAAACGTGTTGTCGAAAGCCTTATTAAATGCGGTGCCTTTGATTCCACCGGGCAGTACCGCAGCCGGATGACGACGTCTTTGGAAGAGAGTCTCGAATATGGACAGAGGCTCCAGAGGGAGCGGTCGGATCCGCAGATGGGATTGTTTGACATCAAGGGCAGCCGGCCGGTTGTCAACTTGCCGCCGGAGCCGGTGATCGAAGAATGGGATGAAAAACAGCTGCTGGCGTTTGAGAAAGACTCCCTCGGTTTTTATATTACCGGGCATCCATTATCCAGACATGAGGCTATCCTGGAAAAGTTCACCAATACCGACTCTGCCCGACTGCAGGAACGCAATGACGGAGAAATTGTCAGAATCGGCGCCCTGGTCAGAAGTACCAAAACAATCAAGACCAAAAAGGGCGATTTGATGGCTTTTGTGTCCATTGAGGACCTGCGCGGCTCGGTTGAAGTTGTGGTCTTTTCTTCAGTATATGTAAAAGTTTATGATTTGCTTGTCGATGATAATCCTATTATCGTTCAGGGGCAGCTGCAAAAGGATGAAAACTCGGTAAAAATTTTGGCCGATATAATCATACCGATAAAAAAAGCCGAAGAGACCTGGAGCGCAAGCATTCATTTCAACCTTGACATCAGTAATACGGATAAAGCATCATTGATTCAATTGCATAAAATATTTCAACGGCATCCGGGATCATGCCAGGGGTATGTTCACCTGCTAAGTCCCGGAAAGACAGAAACGATTATCGCTCTGCCGGATACCTTGCAATTAAATGCCGGCCCGCTTTTGACCCGGGAGGTTAACGGGCTGCTTGGCTATAATGCTGTTGAAACTGTTTGCAGCCCGGCCACATCTTCCATGAGGCACAACTCGAACAGGTACACAAAAAACAGGAAGTAGTTTGTTTTGATCTTGAAAACCCGGTCCTATAGGCCAAGCCTGCCCCGCATTGCGGGGGTCAGAGTTGTCCGGCTTTGCTTTGGAGTTTTGTGTCTAAATTCACAAATTCCAAGCACCCCGCCAAAAAGACGGCGGGCAAGCAAAAAACAAACAAGCTCCAAACTACAAGCACCCCGCCAAAAAGACGGCGGGCAGGCAAATCTCAAGGAAATTCCCAAGTTTGTTATTTTGAATTTCGGTCATTGTGATTTGTTTGTAATTTGTAATTTGTGATTTGATATTTGTAATTTCTCCATTTCGGTCATTGTGATTTGTTTGATATTTGATATTTGGGATTTAATTTGCTCCATTTGAGATAGGTGTATCCTATGGGGTGAAATCAAAGCCTGGTCCTCTAAGACAGGATTCTTTACAAATTCTTTTACGGGAAAAAGCACAAATGCAAGTACCTTTACTTAACTTGAAAGCTCAGTACCAAACCATCAAAACAGAGATCCTGAAGGTAACGGGTGAAGTCTTTGAGAGTCAGCATTTTATCCTTGGCCCCCAGGTTGAGAGGCTTGAAAAAAAGATTGCTGCCTATTGCTCTTCAAAGTACGCCGTGGGGGTTTCATCCGGAACCGATGCGCTTCTGATTGCACTGATGGCTGCTGAAATCGGACCTGGAGATGCGGTGATTACAACACCCTATACTTTTTTTGCAACCGCCGGGTCCATCATCCGAACAGGGGCCAGACCGGTTTTTGTCGATATTGATCCTGATACTTACAATATCTCTTGGGAACATTTAGAAAGTCTTTTATCTGCTATGACCAGGGCGGAGCTGGCAAGCCTTAAAGCCGTTATTCCGGTCCATCTCTATGGTCAGTGTGCGGCCATGGATCCAATCTTAAAGATTGCCGCTGAACACAACCTTGTGGTTATAGAGGATGCCGCCCAGGCCATCGGGGCCGAATACAGAGGGCGGCGGGCAGGCTCCATGGGTGATTTCGGCTGCTTTTCATTTTTTCCTTCCAAAAATTTGGGCGCTTTTGGTGATGGAGGGGTTGTCACAACAAATACAGATGAATTTTACGATAAAGTGTGCACGCTGCGGGTTCATGGTTCCAGACCTAAATATTATCATGCGCTAATAGGCGGAAATTTCAGGCTGGACGCTCTGCAGGCGGCCGTTATTTGTGTAAAATTGAAATATCTTGACGACTGGACTGATGCCCGCCGGGAAAACGCACGCAAATACAGAGAATTAATTGCTTTAGCCGGACTTGATGATCTCGTCCGGATTCCGGCTGAAAGCCAGGACCGCCACGTGTATAATCAGTTTGTCATCAGCCTCAAGGCCAAAAGGGACGAACTGCGCAGGTTTTTAAATGATGCCGGCATCGGCACGGAGGTATACTATCCGCTCCCTCTGCATTTGCAGGAATGTTTTTTGAAACTGAATTACAAAAAAGGAGATTTCCCTGCAGCCGAACACGCCGCCGGCCACACCCTGGCCCTGCCTGTATATCCCGAGATGTCTGACGATCAGCAGGCCTATGTGGTGGGAAAGATTAAGGCGTTCTACGCTACATGAAATCTGGACGTATAATACATCTTTCAAAGGTCTCATTTTATTTTGCCCTGAAAAGCCTGGTCCTTTTGGACCGTCGAAGATTCCGTATTGCGGGGGTCAGAGTTTTCCGGCTCTGCCTTAGAGTTTTGTGTCTAAAATCGCAAATTCCAAGCACCCCGCCAAAAAGACGGCGGGCAAGCAAAAAACAAACAAGCTCCAAACTACAAGCACCAAATTACAAATAAAATTCAAATTCCAAACAAGGGCTAAAACTATTCTTTTATTCTGTTGTTTGTTATTTGTTTTTCCGGTCATTGGAATTTATTTGTTGTTTGTATTTTGTTATTTGGGATTTCCCCTTTTGGTCATTGTTATTTGTTTGGCATTTGATATTTGTTATTTGGAATTTAATTTACTACATTCGAGATAGGTGCACCCCTATGG
>JAQBHK010000063.1:0-23764 GCA_032127815.1 Desulfobacterales bacterium | reverse complement strand
AGGTTCAGAGGTTCAGGGTTCAAAGGTTTACAAAAAAATAACCCGACTCGGCTGAGCTCTTCACAGGCTGAACGGCGAACTCTGAACCTGTGAACTCTTACAATAATAGATCCTACCGTTTAGAAAACTGAAAGCGGGCTCTGGCCCCTTTCTGGCCGTATTTCTTTCTTTCCTTGACCCGGGCATCGCGTCTGATAAAGCCGGCTCTCTTCAGAGCCTTCCTGAGATCAGGATTGACATCAATAAGAGCCTTGGAAATGCCTTGCCGGATTGCACCGGCCTGCCCATAATAACCTCCACCTAAAACACGGATTTTAATATCGTAGGATCCGGCGGTATTTGTCAGTACCAGCGGCTGCATCATAAGCGCTCTTGCGGATCCAACCTTGAAATAATCATCAACTGTCCGATCATTAACGGTAATTTCACCGGTACCCGGCATCATCCAGGTTCTGGCAATAGCGGTTTTTCGTTTCCCGGTCGCATAATAAACGTTTTCTTTATCCATACAATTCCTCTATTTACGAAGCCATCAAGGTTGCTTGTTTAAAGTACCAAAGGCTCAGGCTGCTGGGCTGCATGCGGATGCTGATCGCCCGAATAAACTTTCAACTTTTTGAAAATCTTTCTGCCGAGACTGTTCTTGGGCAGCATACCCTTGACGGCGAACCGGATAAGATCCTCCGGTCGCTTTTCCAGGAGTTTCTGGGCGGTGATCGTTTTGAGTCCTCCGATGTACCCGCTGTGCCGGTAGTAATTTTTCTGCTCCCATTTTCTGCCTGTCAGGACGATCTTATCCGCATTGACAACAACAACCCAGTCACCCGTATCAACATGAGGTGTAAAAAGCGGGTTGTGTTTTCCTCTAAGACGTGCAGCTATGTTTGAGGCAAGCCTCCCGAGCACCACACCCTTGGCATCAACGATAATCCATTTCTCTGTTATATCAGATTGTTTTGCACTATATGTATACTTTTTCACCGTAATACACTCCTAAGTCAATAATCACTGAGCCTGGGCAAACCAGAATTAAAAGCCTAAAACATAATCAGGGAAAAGTAAATAATAAATCCATTTGTGTCAAGAGGAAAAAATAAATTTGTAAAATAAACGCAATTCTAATATAAATAAATCGTAACCGTTCAGGGGTTCAGCGTTCAGAGGTTCATTATTGACCTACAAATTCGAACCCGCGATCAAAGACGATCAATTCAAGACCTTAAGGAAACTTGAAGTCCAAGTCAATGATTTTACCACCATGAAACTGATTCTGGAGCATCTCGGATTCCATCAAGCACAAATTTACGAAAAATGGCGAGAAACCTTTATTTACAATGACACCATACTCTGCCTGGATACCTTGCCGTTCGGTGATTTTCTTAAAATCGAAGGTAAAAAGGCGTATATAAAGAAAGCTGCATCAAAGATCGGTCTGCAATGGGGAAAAAGGATTACTCTTAATTATCTTGCAATATTTGATATTATCAGGCAAAAATTAAACTTATCATTTACGGGTATCACCTTCGACAACTTTAAAAAGATCAGCATTGATCTTACAAAATATCGCCATCTAATAGAAGCAGATTTGATGAATTCGTAAAAAGGTCGTTTTTCAGGCTTTATGCGAGATCATCGCCGATTTTAATACTAAACCATTTAATCAGATTAATCAGAAAAAATGCTTTCAGTTTTAACACTCAACATGCGCTTTGGGCTGGCAGACGACGGCCCCAATAACTGGCAAAACCGCCAAAAGATCTTTCCGGCGTTGCTTGCCAAATATCACACGGATTTTATCGGCTTTCAGGAAGCAAATGGTTTCCAGATCGATTATTTGGCCGACATACTGACTACTTATAATTTTATCGGCAAGAGAAATCCTGCACCGCCCTTTTTGGCAAAACAACATTATTTTTTATAAAAAAGACTGGTCATGCATTTATAAGGAACATTTTTATTTGAGTCCCACACCAGCGGTACCAAGCCGGCCTGTAAAAAGTCTCTGGCCGCGACAGTGTACCATCGGTATGTTCGAAAAAAACCGCAGGCGGCTCATATGTGCCAATACCCACTTTGATTTTGATGCTTCCGTTCAAATCGAAAGCGCCAAACTGATCATGAAACGCCTTTCATATCTGCCGTCCGATATCCCGGCCATTCTAATCGGCGACTTTAACGCCGCTCCCTTGAGTCCCTGCCACAATATATTCACCGGAGAAAATCAGCACTCAGCCGATATAAAGGCTTATTTTCAAAGCGTCTTTCAAGAGCCCTTTCCGGGTACTCATCATGGATTCACCGGCGATGCCAACGGCGATCAAATCGACTGGATTCTTTATCGCGGCACACTCGATATAAAGGACTGTACGATCGACCGGGATGCCATTGAAGATGTTTACCCTTCGGATCATTTTCCCCTCTATGCACTATTTGAGTGGAGTACTTAAAGGAGACAGCATGCTTACCGAAAAAGAAAAGCTGGACAAACTTACGATGCTGGGAGTCGAACTCAACCAGGTCAAAGATCTGGATATACTCATGGAACGCGTACTTTTCGATGCCCGGCGTTTTGTCAACGCCGACGCGGGATCCATATACATACGCACCGAGGACAGACTCAACTTTACCTACACGCAGAACGACACTTTCCAAAGTCGCCTGCCCGAAGGGGAAAAACTGATCTATTCAACGTTTACTATCCCGATTGACACAAAAAGTATTGCCGGCTATGTCGCCACCACCGGACGTCTCCTTAACCTGCCGGATGTTTACGAAATCGAACCGACAGCCCCCTACCGATTCAGCAAAAAATTTGACGAAACATCCGGATACACTACCCGCTCTGTCTTTACCGTCCCTTTAAAAACAGCCAGGGGGGAGATTCTCGGCATCCTGCAGATTATCAACGCCCAAGATGAGGCCAAGCAGTCCATACCGTTCTCGAAAAACGACGAAAAGATTATGCTCCATTTTGCCAGCCTAGCTGCCGTCGCCCTGGAACGGGCCCAGATGACCCGCACCATCCTGCTTCGTATGATTCGGATGTCGGAACTGCGCGACCCCAAGGAGACCGGCGCCCACGTCAACCGCGTGGGCGGATATGCTGTGGAGCTCTATGAACAATGGGCTCGCCGACAGCAAATGGCCCCCAAGGAAATTGACAGAGCCCGCGACAGTCTGCGTATGGCAGCTATGCTCCACGATGTCGGCAAAGTAGCTATCTCCGATATTATACTTAAAAAACCGGGCCGCTTCAGCGACGATGAATTTGAAATTATGAAGCAGCACACTGTTTTAGGGGCACGCCTGTTTCTGGACGCCCAGTCGGATTTTGACGAAACAGCTATGCAGGTTGCCCTGACTCATCATGAACGCTGGGACGGCAAGGGGTATCCCGGATATGTCGATGTATCCACCAGCGCAGCCTTAACCGGTTATGCCCTGCCTGACGGCACACCCCGCGGCAAAAAGGGCGAAGAAATTCCAATTTTCGGCAGAATTGTCGCTTTAGCGGATGTTTTTGATGCCCTTTCTTCAGCACGGGTCTATAAAGAGGCCTGGGATGAACCACAAGTTCTTGAGATAATAGAAAAAGAAGCAGGCCACCAGTTTGATCCGGAGCTTGTGGAAATTTTTTTTTCCAGTCTCAACGTACTCAGGTCTATTCAAGAACGTTACCAGGAAAAGACTGAATAATCAGTTTTTTTTAGTAGATGCAAAAATAGGCCGGTACTGGATACAGGGTTCTGGATGCCGGATATACAATACAACATGCAGGATCAGAGAAATAGCCCGGATTTTACAAAAATGTTCAACCTGAGCCCAGATACATGATTTTTAGCCCACTGGGTTAAATTGATTGGAAACCACGTTTGAAACTAAGGCACTTCAATATTTTTAATATTGATTCTATCTGAATTCTAATCTTGTAACTCCAAAACTCAACAATGGAGTTCTATGGATATATCAAATCCCGTCATTCAAAATCCTGAACCCGGAACACGCATTTTGATGTTTCGGGGTGACACCCGAACCTTTACCCTAACCTTGACGCAGGCCGAAAAAGGGAGTGCATGGCTGCGAACCAATATCGGCCATGCCCGTATTACAAGAGCGGAAATCTTTGGAGGCATTAGGCGGGATGAACCGCCGCTCGGCCGGGATTGGTTCGATATCCCCATGAAGCGGATTGGAGACCGGCGCTTTCAGGTGACCGTCCCGCTTTGCGAGGTGGGCCATTTTGAAGCCAAATGTTTTTTCCTTAAGAAAGGCGCATCGACGCCGGTGTGGCCGCAAGGCTCCAACAGCGTTATCAATGTTGAACCGGCCGACACCTGTTGCGGCAATATTATCTATAATGCCTTTGTGCGTCAGTTCGGACCGAACAAGGCCGGCGGCGGCAAGCCTGATGACTCCCAGCAACGATGCATGCGAGCCCTTGACGATCTCGGTTATACGGTCATCCCAAAGTCCGGGACGTTTCGAGATCTGATCAAGGAACTCGACTTTATCATCGGCCGGCTCGGCTGCCGAATTTTCCAATTACTCCCGATCAATCCTACACCAACCACATATGCCAGAATGGGACGGTTTGGAAGCCCTTTTGCGGCGCTGAGCTTCACTGCCGTTGATCCGGCCTTGGCTGAATTCGATCCCCGGGCAACGCCGATGGAACAGTTTCTCGAATTGGTGGATGCTATTCACGAAAGAAATGCCAAGGTGTTGATCGATATTGCCGTCAACCATACCGGCTGGGCCGCCGACACCCACGAGACCCATCCTCAGTGGCTGGTTCGCGGTCCGGATGGTCGTATCGAAGTTCCAGGCGCCTGGGGGGTTCGCTGGGAAGATTTGACCAAGCTCGATTATCGCCATAAAGACCTGTGGTACCATATAGCCGGCGTGTTTCTCACCTGGTGTCAAAGAGGCGTGGACGGTTTTCGTTGCGATGCCGGTTACATGATTCCAATTCCCGCATGGAAATATATCGTGGCGGCGGTACGCAGCGAATATCCGAACACGATTTTTTTACTTGAAGGTCTCGGCGGAAAGATATCCGTAACCCGGCAGATCCTTAACCAGGCCAATTTTGACTGGGCCTATTCGGAACTCTTTCAAAACTACGACCGCAGGCAGATAGAAGATTATCTGCCGCAAGCAATTGATATTTCCAAAGGTGACGGCATCACGGTCCATTTTGCCGAAACTCACGACAATCAGCGGCTGGCGGCACATTCAACGACGTATGCCAAGATGCGTACCGCCTTGTCTGCCCTCTGTTCACTTCAAGGGGCTTTTGGGTTCGCCAACGGGGTGGAGTGGTTTGCCACCGAAAAGATAAACGTCCATGAGTCACCTTCCCTGAATTGGGGTGCAAAATTAAATCAGGTGGATGACATTCGCCGCCTCAACACACTGCTCAAATGTCACCCGGCCTTTCATGACCAAACCGACTTGAAATTGATACAACTAAACGGAGGAAACCATATCGTCCTGCTGCGTCACAACACTGCGTCGGGAAAAAAACTTTTGGTTGTGGCCAATCTTGACGTTCAAAATCAGACCCTTGCATCCTGGGACTTTTCGCAAACAGGTATGGATGAAAGCCGGTTGTTGGATCTGCTTACCGAAACTGCCGTGATGCCGCAAGTCTCTGAAAAGTGGCACACCTGTCTGCTTGAACCCGGACAGGTTCTCTGTTTGACCGCCGATCCCGATGATATGCACTTGTTGAACCGTAACATCGAAAAACCGTTCTTAATTCCCCAGCGGATCGAACAACAGTGCCTGCGGGCCAAGGCACTGGATGTATTCGTTTTTTATAACAAAATTCGCGATCTGGGCAAATTTGATCCGGATCGCGCCGCCGGGCAGCTTGCCAAAGACCCCCGTGCGTACTGTCGCCGCTTAAACCGCTCAAGCAATGAATCGCGGGTCGTCACCTGGCAGTGGCCCCGGGACGCAAAGCGGGAGGTCATGGTGCCGCCGGAACATTTTCTGCTGGTGCGGGCCGACACCCATTTTCATGCCCGGGTAAAAGACGGCAATCAGGTTGTCGGCTATGAAGAAAGCTTGCCGCAGACTGACGGATCTTTTTTCGCCCTCTTTAATCCATTGCCCTCGGCAGCCGATCATCGAACCCTTACCTTAAATTTGTCGGTTTATACTGCCGCAGGCTGCCGGCATGTCGATGCACCCCTCCTTTTTCTCTCCCGCCCGGAGGATACCCGGGTAAAACGAACTTTTCACCGGTTTGACATAATTTCCCGCCCCTTGTTGATGCTGGGCACCAACGGCCGCGGCGCAATGCTCCGGGCTCACATTGCCTGGGGTCAGCTTGCCAGCCGCTACGATGCACTCTTGGCAGCAAACCTGCACCCTGAATTCCCCGAAAATCGATGGATCATGTTTGCGCGCTGTCGCGCCTGGCTTGTCTTTCAGGGGTATTCCCAGGATATTAATTCTGACTGCCAGCACGCGTTTCACGTTGGCGATACGCGGGGCGTGTGGGAGTTTCATGTTCCGACCGGCCAGGGGGAGTATGTTGTCATTAGCATAACCGCCGAGATGGTCGACGGCGAAAACGCCATGCAGTTGATGTTTTATCGCCATCCGGCCGCCGGCCAGAAGGAAAAATTAAACGACAACAGCCGGGTCATGCTTATCCTTCGTCCTGACATTGAGGATCGCAATTTTCACGACACCACCAAAGCCTATTTAGGACCTGAAAAGCAGTGGTCCAAATCCATTACAACGCATTCCGATGGTTTCTCTTTTACGCCGGATCAGAATCGCTGCCTCCAAATTCGAACTTCCCGCGGCCATTTTGTATGGGAACCCGAATGGCAGTATATGGTTCATCGCCCCATTGAAAAAGAGCGGGGCCTTGAGCCTGATTCGGATCTGTTCAGCCCCGGATATTTTTCAATGGAATTGAAAGGCGATGAGCATGTTGAACTGACAGCGCAGGTTTCGGAACCGGATAAACAAAAACCTCTGGAGCCGAAATCGGCAGACTGCAACGAGGATGTGTACGGCATTGACACCACCTCAGAATGGAAGCCTGCCGAGGCACTGAACAGAGCCTTGGATCATTATATCGTTAAAAGAGGACCTTTAAAATCCGTGGTCGCCGGGTACCCCTGGTTTTTGGACTGGGGGCGCGATTCTCTGATCGTTGTCCGAGGGATGATCGCCGCCGGAAGGACCGATGATGCCCGGGCGATTCTGAAACAGTTCGGGCAGTTTGAAAAAGACGGGACGCTTCCCAATATGATTCAAGGCCAGGATGCGGGAAATCGTGATACATCCGATGCCCCCCTGTGGTTTTTGGTTGCATGTGCCGATCTGATCGCTAAAGAAAAAAGTGCAGACTTTCTCAATTCACAGTGTAGCGACCGGACCGTACGTCAGACCCTTTGTTCCATTGGTCACGCCTATATGGCCGGCACGCCCAACGGCATCCGCATGGATCCTGAATCGGGTCTTATTTTCAGTCCGGCCCATTTTACCTGGATGGATACCAATCATCCCACCGGCACGCCCAGGGAAGGATATCCCATTGAAATTCAGGCCCTTTGGCACCATGCGCTTTTGTTTTTGGCCGCAATTGATCCGTCTGAAAGCAACAGCAACTGGAAGAAATGGTCCCAAACGGTTCAGACGTCTATTTTAGAACTTTTCGTGCTTGATAAAAAAGGATACCTATCCGATTGCCTGCATGCCGCCGGCCATGCACCGGCCCGCCGGGCTGAAGCCGACGACGCCTTGCGACCGAACCAGCTTCTGACAGTAACCTTGGGAGCTGTCGGCAATACCACTGTCAGTCAAAAAATTGTTACCGCCTGCCAGGAACTTCTGGTTCCAGGCGGCATTCGGAGTCTTGCGGACCGGCCTGTTCAAAGACCCCTGGCCGTCTATCATGCCGGAACCCTCCTGAACGACCCGCATCATCCTTACCAGGGCAAATATATGGGAGACGAAGACACAAATCGAAAACCGGCTTACCATAACGGCACTGCCTGGACCTGGCTGTTTCCCAGTTTTTGCGAAGCCTGGGGTATGGTTTATGGCCCCAAAGGGAAAAATGCCGCGCTTGCATGGCTGGCCAGTGCAACCCGTTTAATCAACCAAGGGTGCGTGGGCCATGTCCCGGAAATTATGGACGGAGATTTCCCCCACACTCCGCGAGGGTGTGATGCCCAGGCCTGGGGAACCAGCGAACTGCTGCGAGTGTGGCTTCAACTGGCAGATTAACGGATTGAGATAAACTGACAGGATTAACCCGATTTTAATCGATTTTAATATTGGCATTTGACAAATACAAATGACAAATGCCAAAATTATGATATTTTCCGCTACCAGGTACGGTAGCGGCAGAAATTTTCCAATAACTTATATCGCCGGGTGATTAAGAATGAGCCGATTACAGACATTTCAAATATTTCCTTCCATTCCGGAACCCCTATCGTTTCTGGAAACGTTGTCCCGCAACCTGTGGTGGAGCTGGCAGCATGACGCCGAGAATCTTTTTTGCCGGATCGATCCCGGACTCTGGGAAAAGGCCGGCAGAAATCCGGTTGTTTTTTTGACCTATGTCGATCAACAACGCCTTGAGGATCTGGCAAAAGACGACAGTTTTTTGGCGCATCAAAAGCGAGTGAGAGAAATTTATACCGGCCAAGTTATAGGTCCCGTAAACCGGTCAGGCACACCCTTTGATCAAAAGGAGATCATTGCCTATTTTTCCATGGAGTTTGGAATTCATGAAAGTGTTCCTCTGTTCGCCGGAGGGCTCGGAATTCTTGCCGGAGACCACCTAAAGGCGGCTTCCGACCTGGCGCTGCCATTGGTTGGCGTGGGACTGCTTTATCGGGAGGGTTATTTTAATCAGTTTCTGAACCAGGATGGATGGCAGCAGGAGGAGTATCCGGAAACCGATATCTTTCATCTGCCGATAAAACGGGCCCTGGATCAATTCGGCAACGACCTTATGGTTTCAATTGCAGGACCCGATGGTGAAATCCATGTTATCGTCTGGAAAATCATGGTCGGCCGCGTTCCCCTTTATCTGCTTGACGCCAATATCGGAGAAAATCCTGCCGAAATCCGGGACATCACCGCTACACTTTATCCCGGCGAAGGCAAAACCCGGTTGGCCCAGGAAGTACTCCTTGGTATCGGCGGGATGCGGGCTCTCGACGCCATGGGCCTCCAGCCGACAGTCTGCCATATGAACGAAGGACACCCGGCTTTTGCCAGCCTCGAACGCTTGGCGCAAGTTATGAAGACCCATGGCGTTGATCTCAAAACCGCCTGGGAGATCGTTCCGCGAACAACGGTTTTTACCACCCATACCCCGGTGCCTGCCGGACATGATGAATTTTTCCCTGAACAGGTCAAGCCCTATCTCAAATCCTTTGAGGAACGGCTCGGGACCAAAGTCGACAAAATTATTACCTGGGGGCAACCCGCAAATGCTGATGCGACCAGCCCGTTTTCCATGTTTGTTTTAGGCCTGCGGACGGCTCAGTACTGTAACGGGGTCAGCGAACTGCACGGCGTTACGGCCCGGCGCATGTGGTCGCACGTTTGGCCGGGAAGACCCGAATCTGAAATCCCCATCAGCCATGTTACCAACGGTGTGCACGTCCCCTCATGGATTTCACGCGAGTACGCCCTGCTCTTTGAGCGTTACATCGGACCGGACTGGAGCCTGCATACCTGGCATTCAAATATCCTCAAGCGCATTGACGAAATCTACAACGAGGAACTGTGGCGGGCCCATGAGATGAATCGTTCCCGCCTGATCAGCATCTGCCGCAAACTTATGAAACGGCAATATGAACGGCGCAACGCACCCAAAGCAATGGTTGAGCAAGTTGAAAGCGTTCTGGATCATGATACCCTGACCATCGGTTTTGCCCGTCGCTTCGCCACATACAAGCGGGCGAACCTGATACTGGCAGACCCCGATCGACTTGAAGCCCTGATTAACTCCAAGGCGCGTCCGGTTCAGTTTATCTTTGCAGGTAAAGCCCACCCCAAGGATCATGAGGGCAAAGAGCTGATCCGTCGCCTCATAGAATTTGCCCGACGACCCAGTGTACGCCATAGCATCATTTTTATCGAGAACTACGACCCTCACATTGCGCGGTACCTTTTGCAGGGTGCCGATGTGTGGCTCAACACGCCCCGCAGGCCCTTCGAAGCCTGCGGCACATCCGGCATGAAAGCGGCGCTTAACGGTGTTCTGAATGTCAGCACGCTGGACGGCTGGTGGGCCGAGGGCTATTCGGAAGAAGCAGGGTGGCAAATCGGCCGCGGGGAAGAATTCTCCGACCATGCCTACCAGGATTCAGTGGAAAGCCAGGCACTTTATAACGTTCTGGAGAATAATGTCATCCCCTGTTTTTATGAACGCAAAAACGGTGATATTCCCTTAAATTGGCTTGCAATGATGAAAGCATCCATTAAAATGGCCATGCTTAATTTTTGCAGCCACCGCATGGTCCTTGAATATGAAAAACGGTTTTATGCTCCCATATCGTATCGGATGAAAACCCTGCTTGAAAACGATATTGCCGAGGCCAAAGCCCAGGCCGTTCAATACCAGAGACTGCGCAGCCTCTGGCAGAACATCAAGATCGAGCCTCCGGTCAGAAATTCGGACGGACCTTTTAGGGTGGGAGAGACATTTCATGTAACTTCGCTGGTACATCTCGGCGAACTGCGTCCCGCAGAAGTAGAGATTCAGATCTATTACGGCCTTTTGAAAGATGTGGATGCACTGGTTGGGGGACGCAAGGAAATCATGACCGTACAGGAGGAGCGGGAAGACGGGCAATACCTGTATGAATGCACCATCTCCTGCCGCACGGCGGGTCGATACGGTTTTACATGCCGAGCCGTACCACAGGGAGATGACCGCATCCGATTCGCTCCCGGATTTATAACCTGGTCCTAACCCGGGGAAGGAGTACCAAAATCATGAGCGATTCCCATAAAAATCCGCGCATACTGATCGTAACCCCGGAGATAACCTATTTGCCGGACCGAATGGGAGGCATGGCCTCTTTGTTCACTGCCAAAGCAGGGGGACTGGCCGACGTTTCGGCCGCACTGATCAGCGCTCTGTTTGAGCAGGGAGCCGATGTCCACGTCGCCCTTCCGGACTATCGTGCCATCTTCAGTGACGGCCTGGCCCCGGTTTTAAAACAAGAGCTCCGTATAATCCAACGCAAAATGCCCAATGATCGCATCCACCTGGCGGAAGACCGGGCCTTTTATTATATCAACCGGGTGTATTCTTCCTATGGAGAAGAGAACATTAAACTCGCCCTGGCGTTTCAGCGCGAGGTGATCAGTCATATCGTCCCCCAGGTTCAACCGGATCTGATTCATTGTAATGACTGGATGACCGGTTTGATTCCGGCCATGGCAAGACATATGGAAATTCCATGCCTTTTTACCATTCACAATGTGCACACGGTCAAAACAACATTGGCTTACATTGAGGACAGAGGCATTGATGCCGCCGAGCTTTGGCAAAATTTTTACTACGAAAATATGGCGACCAATTATTGGAGCGTGCGGGATACCAACCCGATAGATTTGCTGACCAGCGGAATCTTTGCCGCGCATTTTGTGAATGTTGTCAGCCCGACATTCTTAAAGGAAATCGTCAACGGGCAGCATCATTTTGTCGAGCCGCCCATACAACAGCAACTCACCCATAAATATAATGCCGACTGTGCCGTCGGGATACTGAATGCGCCGGATCCTGCCTTTAATCCTGTTGAAGATGATAATCTCAAACAAAAATACGGTGCCCGGAACTATGCCGCGGGCAAAGACGCAAACAAACTGTTTCTACAAGAAAGACTGCGGTTGATTAAGGACAAGAAAGCGCCCGTCTTCTTTTGGCCGTCCCGACTCGATCCGATTCAAAAGGGATGCCAACTGCTGGCGGAAATTTTTTATCAGGTCATTTCGCAATACTGGGACCAAAATCTGCAGGTCGTTTTTGTCGCTAACGGTGATTATCAAATGGTATTCAGAGACATTGTGAATTATCACGGATTTCAGCAGCGCGTGGCAATCTGCGATTTTGACAACAGGCTGGAGCATCTGGCTTACGGCGCTTCGGATTTTATCCTGATGCCTTCGCGTTTTGAACCCTGCGGCCTTCCGCAGATGATCGCTCCGCTTTACGGCTCTCTTCCGGTGGCCCATGATACCGGCGGGATCCATGATACGATTAGTGATCTGGATGTTGAAAACAATGCCGGTAACGGCTTTTTGTTTAAAACCTTTGACGCCAACGGCCTCTTCTATGCCATCAACCAGGCCATGAACTTTTATAATTTGCCGGAGCGTACAAAGGCAAAGCAAATTAAAAGGGTCATGACCGAAAGTGCCGCCCAATTTACCCATGCCGCAACTGCTCGGCAATATATCGAGCTTTATGAAAAGATGTTAAAGCGCCCCTTAATTGTTTAACTGAAGACACAACAAATAAAAAATCCAATTGCATTGGAAATGACTGAAATCCAGAAACCCAAAGAGACTAAAGGCTCACCCGGAATTAAACGGCCAAAGGAATTGCTCAAACAACTTTTTGACAATGATCCTTTCCTGCAGCCGTACGAACAAATCATACAGCGTCGGCTCGATCGTATCCTCCAGACCGAGCGTCGACTTACTCAAGGAAAAATGACGCTGGCCGACTTTGCTTCCGGGCACGAATACTATGGTTTGCATTTTCGTGGCGGTGAATGGATTTTCCGGGAATGGGCGCCCAATGCCAGTGCCATTTATCTGATCGGCGATATGACCGATTGGACGGAGAAAAAAGAGTTTGCCTTGCAACGCATCGACCCTGAGGGCGTGTGGGAACTTCGTCTACCTTCGGACACAGTGGGCCACGGGCATCTCTTTCGGCTTAGTATGCACTGGCCCGGCAGTAAAGGAGATCGCATCCCCGTCTATGCCCGGCGCGTGGTGCAGGACCCGGAAACATTGATTTTCAATGCCCAGGTCTGGTCTCCGCCGTCTCCCTATCGCTGGCAGCACCCGGATTTTAAGCGTTCGCCGGAAGCTCTGTTTGTTTATGAAGCCCACGTGGGCATGGCCCAAAAAGAAGAGCGTATCGGCACTTATCAGGAATTTACGGCTAAGATCATCCCGCGGATCGTTGCGGCCGGTTACAACACCCTGCAGCTCATGGCCATTCAGCAGCATCCCTACTATGGATCCTTCGGCTATCATGTCTCGAATTTCTTTGCAGCCTCCTCCCGCTTTGGAACCCCCGAAGATCTAAAGGCGCTCATCGACACTGCCCATGCTGCGGGCCTTACGGTGATCATGGACATAGTCCATTCCCATGCCGTCCGCAACGAAGCCGAAGGACTGAGCCGCTTTGACGGCACACCGTATCAATTCTTTCATGAAGGCTCTAAGGGTTTTCACGAAGCCTGGGATTCCAGGTGTTTCGACTATGGAAAGCACCAGGTACTTCATTTCCTTCTCTCTAACTGTCGTTTCTGGCTCGATGAATACAAAATCGATGGA
The DNA here is from genome assembly GCA_032127815.1 of Desulfobacterales bacterium. Taxonomy (GTDB): domain Bacteria; phylum Desulfobacterota; class Desulfobacteria; order Desulfobacterales; family UBA11574; genus Desulfatibia_A. The sequence continues at coordinate 10,192 of JAQBHK010000063.1, read as the reverse complement.
TTCCGTTTTGACGGAATTACCAGCATGCTTTATGACCATCACGGCCTGGGAAAAGCGTTTACTTCATATGATGACTACTTTGACAGCAGTGTGGACGAAGATGCCCTTACCTATCTGGCGCTGGCCAACCGGCTGATTCACGACCTGAAGCCCGATGCCGTAGCAATCGCCGAGGATGTCAGCGGCATGCCGGGACTGGCTGCACCGATCTCTAAAGGCGGCATCGGATTTGATTATCGGTTTGCCATGGGGGTACCCGACTACTGGATCCGTCTGGTTAAGGACACACCGGATGAAGAATGGAATATGGGACACCTGTGGCATGAATTAACCAACCGCCGCCAGGAAGAAAAGACCATCAGTTACGCCGAATCGCATGATCAGGCGCTGGTTGGCGACCAGACGCTTATCTTTAGGCTTATCGGTACAGACATGTATGCTGCCATGAGCGACGGCTGTGAAAATATTAAGGTAGACAGAGGCTTGGCCCTCCATAAACTCATCCGGTTTATTACACTTGCTACCGCCGGCAGCGGCTATCTCAACTTTATGGGAAACGAATTCGGACATCCCGAATGGATCGATTTCCCGCGCAAAGGCAATCAATGGTCCTACCGATTTGCACGTCGTCAGTGGAATTTAATGGATGACACCACGCTTAAATATCGTTTCCTTGCTCATTTTGACAAAGATATGATTGCACTGGCCCAACGTTTTAAGTTCCTGGAATCTTCCGGTGCGGATCTTATATTCGAGCATTCCGAGGATAAGGTAATCATCTTTAAGCGTGCCGGCCTTTTATTTGTATTTAATTTTCATCCCACTTATTCTCACACTGACTTTCGTTTCGAAGCAACGCCTGGAAAATACCGGATGATTTTCAACACTGACATGACCGCATACGGAGGCCACAACCGCTTACACCCGGATCAACACCATCTGACCATATTCGATACTTCAACGGGTCGGGAACGAAATCTGCTCAGCTTATACCTTCCAACCCGCACAGCAATGGTACTGCAACCCGTATCTCCTTTGGCTGATGGATCAATATAACCCTATTCGGTCGGTAATGAACGACCCCGCGGCAAGCCACGGGGTATCAACAAATGACATTTTCTATCTTAACGCAGCAAGCTGCGGGGAATTAAACCCGACAGATTCCGCAACCTTCATCGCGTATTCATTGCAATCTGTGCAATCTGCGAAATCTGTGGATTAAATGCCAACAAAATGGCAAACGGGAACTTCCGTCCATAAACGGGGGTGGGGAAGAAGGGCAGGGAGTAAGAGGCGGATAAATCCTTCAGGGAGAGAAAAACTAAAATGGATAGCGAATTAAATCAAACAGACAAAACATTTAAAGTGCTTGTAATTGATGACGACAAGCAGATTCTTAAGGTTCTTTACGATTTTTTAACCAATGAAAATTACGATGTTGTAACTGCTTCTGATGGCTTAGAAGGGATGGAATTGCTTAAAACTGAAAAACAAGGATTTGATCTGGTAATAACAGATCTCGTTATGCCCAAAATAAGTGGGAATTACCTCAGTTTGAAAATCAGGAAAAGATTCCCAGGCACACCAGTCATTGCCATAACTGGATGGGAGGCCTATCCTGACGGGTTCATTATAGAAGCCCAAGCTGATAAGATATTTGAAAAACCATTAATACTTACCGAACTTAACAAATCCATTAAAGAGCTGCTTTCTCTCAAAAAAAAAGATTGAGATTATTTGCCAAAGCTCAATCGAACCCGGTTCTTGACTGTAACCTTTCACCGCTGCAATTACAAGCCTCAAAATATGTTGATTTCCTTTAGAAATCTTGTATAAATAATCTTGAACGGCCTGAGGTGGTTCAGGCAAGAAATCTTGCATTTTTACAAGAGTCTATAACCCCAACATATTGAATAAAATCCAGTTCCTAAAGTTGAGGGCTATCGTTTGTATTCCTGACTGATTTTGTGATATATATTCCGAGAACTATGGCAAGCTTGTATACGCTTTTTATATTTGAAGCCGACCCCAATATCTTGTATTCAATTTTGTTTTAACAAAATGCACACTTGACATCAATATTGATTCTACCTATATTCCTTCTTCAAAAATTAGCTTCTATTCAAATTGACGATTACGACATTGAGTAAAGCTTAACCGTAATTATAAGAGAAGCGATACGAGCAACTTGTCGTAAAAGAAATAAGTATATGGATCGATATTTTCCGGTTATCAAAATACACGGTGAAGCAGCGGAGCGAGGCAGGCAGCATGGTTCACTATTAAAGGGAAGAATTCACCGTACCCTTGAATTCTACCAACAACAATTTCAGCTGCCCGAACAGGATATTCTTGGAATTGCTGACCAGTTCCGGAAATCAACAGAAGCCTACTGCGAGGCTATATCTATAGAAATCGATGCCCTAGCTCGAGCCGCAGAGGTTGATCCGCTTTGGATCTATGCGTTAAACGGTCGCACAGAACTGCTGAATTTCAACCCGATGGAATGTACCACCCTGGTTTTCAAGAAACAGAGGCTGATGGGCCAGAACTGGGACTGGCACAGTGAAATGGAGGAGCTGGCAGTCATTCTGGATATCGAGAAAGAAGACGGCCATCGGATCTTGACCATGACCGAGCCGGGTATGATCGGCAAAATAGGAATGAATCACTGTGGTGTGGGTGTTTGTCTGAACTTTATGACCATCGAAAACTACCAGCCCTTTGGCGTTCCGCTGCATGTAATATTAAGGTCGATCCTTGACAGCAAAAGCGTGAATGAAGCTCAAGCATTGATCCGGCCTCATCTGCGCGGGAAAGTGGGCAACATCGTCATCTCGAACGGCACGGGAAATGTCGTAGACTTGGAGCTTGGCGGAGACGAATTTTTTTCCATTCCGGTTGACGACCTGTTTGTCCACACCAATCACTTCTTGACGAAAATCAATTATGACTTTATGTTGTTTCCCAGTTCGACGGGCCGGTACAATCGCGCGAAAGAATTGTTGAGCCAACTCGAAGTTCCTTCCATCGATTCGATTAAGGATATCTTAAAAGATCGCGGAAACGTAGAGGCTCCGATTTGCCGTACGCACTTCTCTCATCCCTTGCTCACGGACGACATGTCGATTACAGTGACAACAATCATCATGGACCTAAAGAACCTTCAATTTCACATTACAAGGGGAAACCCTTTCGATAACCCTTTCACTGTTTTTTCTTTAAAGAGCTGACCTGGTTCAGAGCCGAAAGAACCTTATTCACCCGCCGACCCAAATCTTGTAGCGCCCACTGAAACATGTGGTAGGTTTTTTTGGACACAAAACCCAGTTGTTTGTTTATGGCCCGCATGGGCTGGTTTTCTTTGGCCGTTGTGGTTGTTACATACACCGCATCCGGAAACTTTTCCTTTATATAGATCAGCATTTCAGCCTTGAGGCGCTTGGCCAATCCCCTTCTGCGGTATCTGCCCACAACCCCGGTAAAGTATTGGTGAATCCTGTACGGTTCCTGCGGGTTATACATGATATCCGTCATAGCGCTGATTTGTCCGTCGTGCTCGCGGCTGATCATCGTGTGCCATTCGATCTCTCTTCTTTTTAAATTGCGTTCTTCGATTCTGCGCGACTCCGGTGTTGTAACAAGCTCCCCCTGTATGTCACCGACGGGACGCTGGTTGATCATTTCCGTATATATTCTGCAAAATTCGTCGATATCCTTCTCCGGGCATTCCTGGAAAGATGTAATTTTTGTCTGTGGAAATCTCAACCTTCCTTTCGCGCACCAATCATCCACAAGCAGCCAATCCACGTCTTCCAGATATAACCGGTATTCAAATTCTTTATGGATCAATTCGCCTCGAAGATATTTGCAGAATTCGGATCCGGTGAAATTGTCTGCATCCGCTCTGACGGTATCTTTTTCCATTGCGCTTGCCGTCTGTACCATGCGTTTCAACAGATAGGTTGCAACCTTCTTTCTCCGGCAAGCAGGATCGACCGCAATTTGAATCTGACAAATATGGCTGCTGCTCTCGTAATCCGGTGATAATTCCGTATCATAGGATATAGATGCAGAAGCAGCGACGCTTTCCGTTTTGTCCAACAGCATCCACCGTTTTACGGTATACAGGGAATTGGGTGTTGAAAGCCGCCGCTTGACCGATTCTCTGTTAGGAAGGCGTCCTCTTTGGTTAAATTCACGGAAAATCGTTTCTGAAAGGGTGAAATAAGCCGTCCATAAATTTTCGGAAGCGTCCTTTGGAATAAACTCTACCAGCGAAAAAGATCTTGATAAGCTGGGAATATTCAATTCATTTTCGCTTTTCACTTTTTCTGCAAACTTGATATTTTTCAACAAATCGTTTTGATTATTCATATTCGACTCCCCATTCGATTAGATCAAAACATTACAAAAAAAGCATTTGCCTTTCCCCCAGAGATTTAAAATATCAGGGTACTACGACCTCACCGTTACTCATGTTTTGAAAAACACCTTGGTGTATGCTCTCGAGTGGTTTCAGGCAAATCAGGCATTAAAACGGAGAGGGATCGTGATATAAAATACCTTTGTTCAAAGTTTTTAGCAACCATTAATGGCAATCATATCTCTTACGCTGGAATATTTTATTTCTCTTAACTCTTTAACACCTTGTTAAGGCCCTGAGGGCATTATCATGTAAACCTCAACATGGGTTAAATTATTTGACATAACATATACAATCAAAACACTGGCTTATCTAACCGCCAGAATTGATTGGGGTTCCCAATCTTCAATCCAAAACCTTTAATACCTGCCATTAAGATGTATCAGACTTTAATCTCTGTATGTCTTGATACGACAAATATATCTCCATTATACGAATATTTTAAAATAATTATTTAGCGGATTTTGCTTTTTCCAAATCCTCAATCCATTTTGCGATCCTGTCCTTTCCATAGGCCTTCTTCCAGGCCGCCAGAATCGTATCCACAGGAATATCCGTATAGGTCCCATGATATTCCAGATACTCCATGAACTGTTCTTTATCCGTATTATAGGGATGGAAAATCGAATCCTGGCGACCGTTGAATTCAAGGGGGATGACCTGATGCTTTTTGCACAGCTCGGCATTAAAGGTCGGGGTCGACTTAACCCATTGGCCCTCAAGATAAAACTCTGTGAACCCGTGATAGACAAATACATCCGAGCCCATAAAATCGATCAGCTTTTGAGTTGCAAGGTGATTGCGAACCGTACCGAAACCGACTCTTGACGGGATGCCGATTGCCCTTGCAAGGGCGCAGAGCAATGATGCCTTGCTTATACAAAATCCCCGGCCGCTTTTAAGTATATTGCTGGCACGGTAATGCTCCGCAAGATAAAAGGGATAATAGGGATCATACCAGATACCATCCCGAACGGCGTAATAGAGTTTTACGGCCATAGCGACCGGATCTTTACCCGCACCGCCCACCGTGTCATTTGCATATGCAATGATGCTGGGATGATCGCTGTCAATGATTGACGTAGGAGAAATGTATTTTTTTTCAATATGCTCCATTGTTCCCTCCACTCCGTGTGATATCCGCGCTTCCGGAAGCAGCGTAGAAAAAGGATGTCTCGCTGTCAAGTTTGATGCCCCTGTTCGGACTAATTCGAGGTTTTACCAAAAGCCGCGTTTGTAAGATAAACCCCTGAGGTGACCAGGACGGTCCCGACAAGCAGCGACGGCGTGATCGGCTCCTTGAGGATCAGAAATGCTAAAAGGACCGCACTGATCGGCACAAAATTAATAAACAGACTGGCTTTGGTAGGGCCCAGAGCTTTGATGCCTTCATAGTACCAGACAAATCCGATCACAGTCCCAAAAAATCCCAAGTAGCAAAGACTTAACCAGGCCGTCATGGAATAATAACGGAAATTTTGCAGTGCCCCTTCAAAATACGCCGGAAAAAATAAAAAACCGGCACCGATAACGGCAGAGTAACTTACCGAAGTCAGCGGTGATAGGCCCGCCATAACGGCTTTGCCGATCAACGAATACGCAACCCAGCTGATAACACAACCAAAGATATAAAATTCCCCCCAACCCAGATTGCCCGCCAAAATAGAGTTCAAATTTCCTTTGGTAATAACAATTACGGCCCCGATGACTGATATAATAACACCAAAGACCTTGATCAGGTTTAATTTTTCTTTAAAAAAATACGCCGAAAGCAGGGCAATCAATATCGGATTGCCGGCAATAATGACCGCCGCCCGGCCGGCGCTGATTATTTTGAGACCTTTGAAAAAGAAAACATTGTAGGAAAACACACCCGTCATTCCAAGTAGAAAAACAGGTATCCATTGCCCCTTTCGGGGTAAGTCGAATCTACCCTCCAGCTTATAGGTAAAGAACAGCAGAAAAACCGAGGCAATCATGAATCTAAAAAAGGCCGCGGAAAACGGGCCCACGTCCTGGGCAACGATCCGGCCGGCAATAAACGTCCCGCCCCAAAAAAAGGCAGTAAGAAGCAGCTTTAAATAAATCAACATTTTGAATACCTAAAAAAACACTCGTGGAGGTGCTCTTTAACATGTTGATTTCATCATGTCCATGATGATAATATCTGGTCATGAAAAAACGAATCGCACTCCTTTTGGTTCTCGGCCTTCTTTTAGCATGCTCGAAAGGAGACATGATCCGTGCTGCCCGCATAGCGGCCACCGGTGATGTTGCTTCAGCCCAGCATATGGCCACCGAAAAAGCGGTCAGTTACGCCGCTGATCCCAAGTCACTGGAGCGTGATATCAAGCGTTTTGAAAAAGATTTTAAGAATCTTATGGAAACATTCAGAAAGGCGGTGTTAGCGGTCTGGGGCAAAAAAGAGGCCAAAGAGCCTCAACCCAAGGTATACGTCAAATATACCCAGAACTATCTTTCGCGCGCTGCGGTGGATTTCGACAAGGGCCTTATCACTATTGAAACACTTGATCAGAAAACGCCTGAAAAAAGTCTTAAGACCGCCATCGCCACCACGCTGCTGACTCCGGATGACCCCAGGGCCGTGGATCTTTATACCGCCAAACCGATCAAATTAGGTGAAATCCCCTTTCTTTACAGAGAAGTTAAAGACCACCAAGGCGAGGATATCCGCTGGGCATGGCGGGCTGAGCGGTTCGCGGATCATCTGGTCGCAAACAGGCTGCAAACCCGGCAAATCAAAAATGGCGACACCGTAAAAACCGTTTACTACGTGACCGCCGCCATGGCGAAAGACCATCTTCAGGTGCGGGCCAAAAAGTACTCGCTGCTGGTGCAAAGCTCCGCAAAAGAGTTTTCCGTCAGCAAAAACCTAATTTATGCCATCATGAAAACCGAGAGCGACTTTAATCCGTATGCGGTCAGCAGTGCGCCGGCCTTCGGACTGATGCAGATCGTACCCACAACGGCAGGCCAGGATGTAAATAAGCTTTTAAAAAAAAACGGTCTGCCTACCAGGGAATTTCTGTTCAAGCCTGCCAACAACATCAAGTACGGCAGCGCCTATTTACATCTTTTGAACTATAAATATTTAAACGAAATTCAAAATCCTGTTTCGCGGGAATATTGCGTCATCGCCGCCTACAATACCGGCGCCGGCAACGTCCTGCGAACCTTTGACCGCCAACGCGACCTTGCCCCCGAGCGCATAAACCGCCTGGATCCCCTTGAGGTATTCAACACCCTGCGCCGGGAACTGCCCCACCAGGAAACCCGCCGGTATCTGGTCAAAGTCATGAACGCCAAGAAAGATTTTGTGAATTTCTAAGTTCTGGCAGAGATGGGAGAGTTAAGCTTAACCTGCTGTAGCCATATAGCTTACAAGCCGGCTTGATGTTTGACGCAGCTTTTTACTCAACAACAACGAAAGCCCTTTGAGAACTTTCATGCCTATTACGGGGTATTCTTGCATAATCGCTTCAAACTCATTGCCGCCCAAGGTGAACAGAGTCGCTTTGGTTTTGGCCTTGACTGTAGCCGACCGCGGTCTTTTATCAATTATAGACATTTCACCGACCGACTGACCTCTGGCCAGGGTATTCAATACAAAGTTTTCTCCGGTAATAGTCTTTTTGGTTACTTCCAGTCTTCCATCGACCACAAAACAGACATATTCGCCTTGGTCGCCTTCTTTAAAAAGAGTTTCACCCTGTTCGATCTCAAAAAACTTTATCCGTTTTTCAATAATTGACAACTCGTCCGCGTTAAGGCCGGCAAACATTGGAATCTTAATCAGCAGATCCGTAATAGTTTCTTTCATCATTTAACTCCTTAGCGCGAGTCCGGATATTCGGGTTGGTTTAGATCAAGCGAAAACGCCCTCTATCTAAATACCGTAAACTGCCTGTTTGTCAAACGATATTTTACTCCAACTGCACCGATTTCTTGCGCATCAAGGATTAGCGCAAATCCCGACATGTCCATTAGTATGCCTGCCGAAGAACCCGACATGTTTTCGGGATGGTTTTCGCAAACCCTTATGCATCAAGGCCTCGTCACATTTGGTTGCAAAAAATCGTTCAACTTAACTGTAACATGTAAATCATAGTTTTATACTACCCTAAATGATCGCAAACAAAATGGGATAACTATTATATGTATTTAATTTATAAGCTATTTTTCAGGTTCAATTGTATTTCCATATCTCTTATATAAATGAGATATAAAATTCAGTAAAAATCCCATTTTTTTACCCTGCGGGAAGCCTATGATACTCCATCTCCCGCCCTTTTCCACCTCGGGCGGGTTATCAAGGGGCTTCGCCCTCGACACCTTGGAGCTGGAGCATCTCCGCCAGGCGGGCAAGCCTCGACTTTCGCTCAATTAGGGACCTAATTTTCCTGCCGCCGAGCATTCCTCCTACACGATTACCCCACTATACTCCACTTAATTTTATATCTCTTTTAAAGTTTTAACATTTGTGAATTATTATAAAAATGTTGACTTTTATTGTTTTTTTTTTGCTTGACTTTTATCAAAGATTATACTTATATTCAAATAAAGTGGATAAAAGTGGATAAACATGGTGAAAAATGTTTAGAGGAAGCTCCTTACATACCATTGATTCAAAAGGGCGCATCATCGTTCCGTCCAGGTTTCGCGAAATCATTAAAGCCGATGACAACAACGGTATAATGATATCCAGAATGGACAGCGGATTAGTTGCCTATACACATACAGAATGGCGTAAAATCGAAACTCGAATATTGTCTCTGGCCGAAAAGAGCGACAACATGCGCCGGTTTCGAAGGGTTTTCATTGGTGGAGCTTTTGAATGTCCGTGCGATAAACAAGGCCGCATCCTTATTCCGCCGATGTTGAGGCAATATGCAGAACTTAGCCGGGAAATTATTCTCGTTGGCGTACTTGATCACTTTGAAATCTGGTCCCGCGAAAAGTGGGAGAAAGAAAACCTGCATATGGAAAAGGACATGAAAAAGGAGGAGGTCAGAAACGAAATCGCAAAATTAGGACTCTGATTCTATGTCGTTGGAACACATTCCTGCAATGCCAAAGGAAGTGGCTTTCTACCTGGATTGCAGGCCGGGAAAAATCTATGCAGACTGTACTCTCGGGGGGTCGGGACATGCCCGGATGATTTTGGAGAAAATTATCCCCGGCGGTGTTCTGATCGGTATAGATCAAGACAAAGATGCCATTTGGAACGCAAAAAAAGTGCTGAAATCGGCTGACGCAACCGTACACCTCTTTAATGATAATTTTGTAAATCTTCCCGATATTCTTCAACACTTGAAAATTGCAGCCGTGGACGGCATTCTTCTCGACCTGGGCATTTCGTTGCACCAGCTTAAAGCGAGTGGCAAAGGATTCAGTTTTCATAAAGATGAGCCTCTCGACATGCGGATGGACGTAACATCAAAAACAACCGCTGAAGATTTAATAAACCGGCTGGAGGAAAAAGAACTTAAAAAAATTTTTTACAAATACGGAGAGGAACGCTGGGCACCGCAGATTGCCAAAAAGATTGTCAAACAAAGAAAACTTAGTGCCATAAGATCGAGTGCGCATCTGGCCCAAATAGTATGTGAAGCGATTCCCAAGCCGGCGCTGAGCCAAAAAATACATCCCGCCACCAGAGTGTTCATGGCGCTTCGAATCGCTGTTAACAGGGAGCTTGAAATGCTCGATTTGTTCATGGAAAATGTTGCAGCCATTTTAAACCCT